>JAZLKT010000119.1:0-5747 GCA_045597785.1 Candidatus Cryptobacteroides sp. | reverse complement strand
GCCGCCCGCAGCAGCATAAACGAGCTAATAAAGAGTATCGATAGCTGCATAGCCCTGCTTGAGAAGTGATATGACTGAAGAACACAAGATAACTGTCGAGATCGCAGGCCATAAGCTGAATTACAATGCCAAACCGGAATTGGAGCAGTTCATGCGCCGCGCCGCACAGAATATCAATGCCTCTGTAGAAAAGTACAATGCCATATGGCCCGGCAAGTCGCTCGAGGAGAAACTTGCCTCCATCGCATTCTCGGTCGAGACCCAGAGGCTTCAGGCACAAGCCCGTCTCTATCGGGAGGGAGAGGCCGTCAAGGCTCTGGACAGCCAGCTGGAAGATTATCTCAAGAAAGCAAACAACCGTTAGTTCCTCCTTGCAAAATCAACAAGTTCTCAGGAACCGGGTGTACTCGTAGCCGGAAGGCAGGCCCTCTTCGAAGGGAAGCCCGAACAGCCGCGGAGCCCAAATCGTATCGCGACAGGTTTACTGCCAAGGACTGACGGTTGTGTTTGAACATTATTAAATATTATATATATGTTGTTTTACATTATTTCGGCAGTAGCGGGTGCAGCAGTCGCCCTTGCCATCTATATACTCGCAAGCCGCGCCAGTGCGCGCAGCCGCGGAGCGGCCATCATAGAAAAGGCCAGTATCGAAGCGGAAAGCATCAAGCAGAAGAAGATGCTCGAAGCCAAAGAGCATTTCCTACAGCTGAAGGCCGAGAACGAACAGAAGTTCAACGACCGCAACAATTCTCTTCGCGACCGCGAAAACAATTGCCGCAACAAAGAAAACCAGCTTCGCGATCAGGCGTCGGAACTGGGGCGTCGTCAGCACGAACTCGACTCGTTGCGCGGTCAGCTCAATTCACGCAAGGAACAGCTCGACAAACTTGAGGCGGAATGCAACGAGCGCATCAACCAGGCCAACCGTCAGATTGAGGTTGTCGCCGGTATGAGCGCACAGGATGCCAAGAACATGCTTGTCGAGAACATGAAGGCCGAAGCCCGCACCGAAGCCCAGGCTTACATCAATGACACAATGGACGAGGCACGTCTCAATGCCGCGAAAGAAGCCAAGCGAATAGTCATCAACACTATCCAGCGCACCGCAACTGAGACCGCCATCGAGAACGCAGTAACCACTTTCCCCATTGAGAACGATGAGGTAAAGGGGCGCATCATCGGCCGTGAGGGCCGTAATATCAGGGCTCTTGAGGCCGCCACGGGAGTTGAAATCGTTGTTGACGACACTCCCGACACCATTATCCTTTCGGGCTTCGACCCGGTACGCCGCGAGGTGGCGAGGCTCTCGCTCCATCAGCTCGTAGTAGACGGACGCATCCATCCTGCACGCATCGAGGAAGTGGTGGCAAAGGTCTCCAAACAGCTCGAAGAGGAAATCCTCGAAACCGGCAAGCGTACCTGCATCGACCTTGGAATACACGGCCTCAATATCGAGCTTGTCAAACTCATCGGCCGCATGAAATACCGCAGCTCGTACGGGCAGAATCTTCTCCAGCACTCGCGCGAAGTTGCGTCCATCTGCGCAATAATGGCCTCTGAACTCGGACTCAACCCCAAGGCCGCCAAGCGTGCCGGTCTGCTGCATGATATAGGCAAGGTTTCCGAAGATGACCCCGAACTGCCTCACGCCCTGCTCGGAGCCAAACTTGCCGAACAATACAAGGAGCGTCCCGAGATTGTGAACGCCATCGGCGCACACCACGAAGAGATGGAGATGACATCCATCTATTCTCCGCTCGTTCTTGTCGGTGACGCCATTTCCGGAGCCCGTCCCGGAGCCAGAAGGGAAGTCATCGAGAGCTACATCAAGCGCCTCAAGGGCATGGAAGACCTTGCCGCTTCGTATCCCGGCGTAACCAAGTCCTATGCAATCCAGGCCGGTCGCGAACTCCGCGTCATCGTCGGTGCCGAGGAAGTGTCCGACGAGCAGGCTGCACGCCTTTCGACCGAAATCGCACAGCGCATCCAGGACGAGATGACCTATCCCGGACAGGTCAAGATAACCGTCATACGCGAAACGCGCTCGGTTGCAATAGCGAAATAATATCCTTTAAGAGGAAATCAGTTTTCGAGCGTCTCTATGAGGCGCTCGAAAAGTATAGTCATGCGCCCTGACGCCCTTGTGGCGGCAACGACAATCGCCACTTCGTCGGTGACATAGCCTTCGGGCATATCGTCGTGGGCAAGGTCGGTGATGACGGACACTCCGAACACTTTCATGCCGCAATGCCGTGCCACTATGACTTCGGGGATGGTGCTCATACCCACGGCATCGCTTCCGACGGCCCTGAAATAGCGCAATTCCGCCGGTGTCTCGTAGCAGGGACCGGTGCAGCTCGTATATACTCCCTCGCGGAGCGTGATGCCCATATCCTTTGCAATGACGTGTGCGGAGTTGATCATCTGTGTGTCGTAGGCGACTGTCATATCGGGGAAACGCGGCCCGAATTCATCGAAATTCTTTCCGATAAGCGGGTTCATGTGGAAGCTGATGTGGTCGCGTATGACCATCAGGTCGCCTATCTCGTAGTCGGGATTCGTGCCTCCCGCAGCATTCGAAACCAGAAGGGTGCCTATCCCCAGAAGGCTCATCACCCTTATGGGCAGGGTTATCTGCTCCATTGTGTAGCCTTCGTAAAAGTGGAAACGCCCCTGCATTGCCAGCACACACTTGCCTCCGAGCCGGCCTATGAGCATCGAACTCTTGTGGCCTATGGCTGTGCTGAGGGGGAAGTTGGGGATGTCTGCGTATTGTATTTCGACGGAGTCGGTTATTTTCGAGCCAAGATCCCCGAGCCCGCTGCCGAGAATTATTCCTACCGTTGGCTTGCGTCCTTCGAGCCGGCTCTCTATGTACGAGGCGGCTTCGCGGATAATCTGCATTCGTGGATCGGACATAGGCCTACAGTCTCTCAATCATCTTTTCGAAAACGGCGGACATCTGTTTCGTGACCCTGTCGGCCTGGAGTACGACATCTTCCGAATCGTTGAGATTGTTCTCGCGGTTCATCGAATTGGTTATGTTGGTCACGCACGACATTCCGAACACGCGTATGCCGCAATGCCTTGCAACAATGACTTCGGGGATGGTGCTCATTCCCACGAGGTCGGCTCCGACGCTGTGATAGAAGCGTATTTCGGCCGGGGTTTCGTAGGTGGGGCCTGTCGAACCGAAATAGACTCCGTGCTCGAATTTCATGCCCAGTGAAGCGCCTACCTCGTCGGCAAGTGCCTGGAGCTGACGGTCATAGGCACAGGTCATATCCGGGAAACGGGGGCCGAATTCGTCGAGATTGGGCCCGATCAGGGGATTGGGGAGCGTGTTGATGTGGTCTTTGATGACTACCAGGTCGCCCACTTTGTAGAGCGGGTTGCAGCAGCCGGCGGCATTCGAAACGAAAAGGTATTCGATGCCTATGAGTTTCATGACCCTTATGCTGATGGTTACGAGATCCATCGAGTAGCCCTCGTAATAGTGGAAGCGCCCCTGCATTGCCAGGACGCACTTGCCGCCCAGTGTGCCGCAGATGAAATTTCCTTTGTGGCCCGTCGCCGTGCTTACCGGAAAATCCGGAATGGTAGAATAGGGGATGGTTATGCCGTCCTCGATGTGGTCTGCGAGTTTGCCCAGGCCGCTGCCCAGAATGATGCCGACCAAAGGTTTCCTTCCCTGCAGTTTTTCTGCAAGGAAATCCGCGGCATTGTGAATGCGCGCGCTAAAATTCTGATTCATCTCTGTTTCCCTCCTCCTCGCTTCTTTGCGGAATTGTGCCTCCGAAGCAGTCGTTCTTGATATAATTGAGAGCATCGTCAAGACCCTCGCGGAATTTCTCGAAATCTTCCTTGTAAAGGAAAATCTTGTGTTTGTCGTAGGTGTACGAGCCATCCGGGTTGTTGTGACGCTTGCTTTCGGTTATGGTAAGATAGAAATCCTTGCCGCCACGAGTGCTCTTTACGTCGAAGAAATAGGTGCGCTTGCCGGCCTTGACCGGTTTGGAATATACGTCATCCGCTCCCTTTTCGCCTCTGTAGGCATTGAAATCGTCCTTGAACATAGTTTTGTGTGTTATTACTTCCTACAAAATTAGAATTTTTTTTGATTAGATATTATATTTGCAGCGAATTTGACATAATCCTAAGGATGCTTAACAGAAGAATACTGCGCATAAAGGCCTTCAAGGCTGTTTACGCACTTGCCGAAAATCCCGCGATGAGCACGGCCGAAGCCCTCGAAAACCTCGAGTCCTCGTGCCAGGCAACCAGGGATCTCTATCTTTTCATGCTCGCCCTTATTCCGGCCCTCACCGCCGAAGCCGCGTCCCGTACGGCCGCCGCCCAGGCAAAGTTCAATCCCACTGAGGAGGAGCGGCATCCGAATCTCAAATTCGTGCGGAACGGCATAGCCCCCATTCTTGCCGACGATCCCGACTTCCAGAAGATCATCAGGAAAAAGCAGCTCTCGTGGAGCCAGTATGACGTGTTCCTGCGTCATCTCTACGATACTCTCCGCTCCTCGGACTATTACTACGACTACATGAGCTCGGATATCGAATCCCTCGAAGAGGATGCGCAGCTTTTCGTTACGCTTTTCGAAAGGGAACTCGTGGACGACCCCGAACTTGAAGAGATACTCGAAGACCTCTCCATCTGGTGGAACGACGACCTCGCCTACGCGCTTACGTATTGCTGCCATGCGGTGGAAAACCTTGCCGCCGGCCGTCCGTGGAGCCTCCCCGAACTGTACCTGAGCCAGATGCCCGGCCAGAACCGCAAGGAGTCGGACCGCGATTTCGTGCGCTCCGTGGTGAGCGAGGCCGTAAGAAGCTTCCAGACCGATGTCGAAAGCATTTCGGCACTCACTCCCAAATGGGACAAGAACCGCATCTGCACCACCGACCTCGCACTCATCGTATGCGGAATGGCCGAAGCCGCCGCATGCCCGCAGACAGCGCCCCGCATCATCATGAACGAGTATGTTGAAATCTCCAAGTATTTCAGCACAAGCGCCAGCAGTGCTTTCGTTAACGGACTTCTCGACAAACTGATAAATAAACAATAAAAAACAATGAACATTCTTACCTTCATCCTCGACGCCCAGGCTCCTGCAGCGCAGCAGGGGGGCGGTCTCAGCTTCTGGATTATGATAATCCTCCTGTTCCTCATCATGTATCTGTTCATGATACGCCCGCAGCGCAAGCAGCAGAAGGAACTCGAGCGTTTCCGTAACGAACTCAAGAAGGGAGACAAGGTCATCACAGCCGGTGGCATCTACGGAACCATAGGCGAAGTCGAAGAGAAAACCGTTCTCCTCAAAGTTGACGGTGAGGTCAAACTGCGTGTTGACAAGGCTTCCATCGTCCGCGATTCTTCGGACGCCCAGGCTGCCCAGGCACAGAAATAATTACGCGCGATGAACAGGACGGTCGCCCTGGTGGTGTCGCTTCTTTCGGCGGTTCTCATCTGGCTTTTTACGAATCTTGCCACGGTGAGCGCCGATACCGTAAGCCTTCCGGTGATGGTGCATACCAACATCGAAGGGCACAGGGAGTCCGCATCATCGCCGGTCACCGTCACCGCGTCACTTAGTGCGGCCGGCTACAAGCTGCTCAGGCTGCATTCTGTGGGAGACGCTGTTGACCTGTATGTCGACAGTGCACATCTGGAACTGCGCGACGGCGATTTCTACACTCTCAGTTCGACGGCCCTGTTCCGCTATGTGCAGG
>JAZLKT010000118.1:0-10858 GCA_045597785.1 Candidatus Cryptobacteroides sp. | reverse complement strand
CATCCGGACGGTCGGCCTTGAGTGCGGTAATGAGTTTTCCGAGGATTTCGGGCCCTACCAGTTCGGCCATATCGACTCTGAATGCATCCACGCCTTTCGATGCCCAGAATTTGAGGATTGCGAGCATGCGCGGCAGTGTGGAGGGATCGTTCCAATCTATCTTGCGGGTGTCGGTCCAGTCCCAGTCGCAGTAGCGGTGGGTGGAGATGCCTCCGGAGCGGTCGGAGTAATCGGGTGCGACGTGGTTGGGCACGAAGTCAATCACTACGCCCAGACCCGACTCGTGAGTCCGCTCCACAAGGGCATCGAACTCGCCCATACGCTGCTCGGTGCAGCTTGCAAGATAGGGGTTTACGTCGTAATAGTCGCTGATGGCATAAGGGGAACCGGGGTCTCCCTTGACCCAGCTCTGAGCGCTGGAATGCCTCGGGATGCCGGTGTACCAGATATGTGTCACACCAAGCAGGTGCAGCCTGTCGAAAGCCTGCGCATCGAACGAGCTGAATTTCCCCTCGTCGAAGAGCCGTGTGAGAGCCTGGTAGATAATCACGTTACCTGCAGAGGAATTTGGTCCTGAATTCGGTATTGTCCATTCGGCCGGCGAACTTTTCGGCGCCCTTGCCTATAGCATATACAGGCACGGGAGCGCCTGTGTGGCCGAATGTGGTCCAGCCGAGGCCGGCTTTGCTGTTCAGTTCGGCATTTTCGGCAGCGTCCTTGCGGATTCCGTTGGTGTTCCAGTCGTCGATGATGATATCCCAGTAAACGGCATAGCCGCTTTCGCGTGAACCGAGGGAGATACCGCCGGTTTCGTGGTCGGCAGTGATGACGATGAGTGTCTCATCGGCGTGTTTGAGGTAGAATTCATACGCTTCCTTCACGGCATCGTCCATCTTGTTAATGGCGACTACCATAGGCAGGGAGTGGTTGGCGTGGGCTTCCCAGTCGATTTCGCCGCCTTCGCACATCATGAAGAAAGGCTCCTTGTCGCCGAGGAAGTCGATTGCGCAGTCCATCATCTCGCTAAGGGGCATGGGTTCCGCGGCGCCCTTGTCGGCCGATGTGTAGTTGCCCGTTTCGACTTCGCGGGGATTGGCAAGCACAAGGATGCGTTCGGCATCGTCCTTTGCCTTGTTGTATTCGTCGAGGCCGTGAACGACTGCGTAACCGTGCTCGGTAAGATATGCTTCGGGGTCCTTGTCCTTGTTCTTCTTGTCAATGAGGATTCCGCTGCCGCCCATGAACTTGTAACCGGCTTCGGGAATCTGGGTTGTGATGGTCCAGTACGAACCGCGCTTGAAGTCGTGGCCATAGAAAGAGGCAGGTGTGGCGTGGTTTACGGGAACGGATGAGAAGATGCCTATGTTGTAGCCCATCTCTTGGAAATCAAGTGCATAGCTATATACAGGATTGCCTTCGGGATCGATTCCGACGGCACCGTTGTTGATTTTGGTTCCTGTGGCGATTGCAGTGCCGGCTGCCGACGAATCGGTTACGCGCGAATTGGCAGAGCAGGTTGTGCAGGTGCCGAAGACGGGGAATGTGGTAAAGAGAAGCTGTTCGCCGTAGAAGCTGCCGCTGATGTATGACTTATACGACTCGGCTGCCGCCACCTGGCTGTTGCCCATACCATCGCCGATAAAGAGGAAGATGTATTTGGCTGGGGCTTCAGCATCTTTTTTTCCGCCCGATGCATAGGCGCTTGAGAAGCAAATCGCAACAAGTGCGAGGATAGAGATGATTTTTTTCATTTATTTGAATGAGTTTCTTTTGAATTCTGACACGAATATGGCCGTTGCGACAGCCACGTTGAGCGATTCGCTGCCTTCGGGGGTGAATCTGGGGATTGTGAGACGTCCCGGACATTCCCTTTCCACGGCCTCGCTTATGCCGTGCGATTCGCTGCCCATTACGAGCAGGGGATTGGCGGGAAGGGCCTTGGTGTACACGTTTTCGCCGGACATGAACGTTCCGAGGACCTCGCGGCCTTCGGCCCTGAAGGCGCGGCAGAGTTCTGCAATGTCACAGTAACAGACCTGACGGCGCAGAATGGCGCCCATAGTGCTCTGGATGACCTTGGGGTTGAACTGGTCGACACTGTCGGGCGAGGCGTAGATGCGCTCTATGCCGAACCAGTCGGCTATGCGCAGGATGGTGCCCAGATTGCCGGGGTCGCGCACGCCATCCAGTGCGAGGCACAGTCCTTCGGCGGGACGGGCCTCGGCCGGGGTGGGGATTGCAACAACGGCAAGGCAGGGCGGGGGAGTGTCGAGGCACGAGATGCGCGCCATGGCTTCGTCTCCGATATCGTCCCTTCTGTATATGGCTTTGACATCGAGCCCGGAGGCCTGGGCCTCGGCTACCATCTTCTCGCCTTCGACAATGAAAAGACCGTTCTCGCGGCGGCCTTTCTTCGTAGCCAGAGAACGGATACGCTTCATTTCTTCGGTACTTATCTTCACCCTATACATAATCACGCGAATATACGCAATTTTTTGCTAATTTTGTGCACGTGAAATCAAGATTCCCGCAGATACTGGCCTGCGTTCTGGCCCTTTCTTCGTGCAGTACCACCAAAGTGATACCGCAGGGCGAGTACAGGCTCGTGGCCAACAACGTGTCTGTCGAAGGCGGTTGCGAAATTCCTTCATCCGTGCTGAACTCCTGCATCAAGGACCAGCCGGGCGCCTCGCTGCTCGGGTGGAATCCTCTCATCAGCATGTACAACTGGTCAGGAGGCCAGAGCACTGGATTCAAGGGCATCTGGTACAAACTGGGCCAGGCCCCTGTGGTGCTGAACCGCGCCAATATCGACGCCTCCTGCCGCAACCTGCAGCGCAAGTTCGAATTCTACGGCTATTACGGCTCGTCGGTGGAGCCTGTCATAACCTGCAAGGGTCGGAAGGCCTATGTGAATTACCGCATCAATCCCGGAAGACGCTATATCATCGACGACCTGCGCTACAACATTCCGTCTTCGCCTGAATTCGAGGACGACTTCTTAGCCGACACCGCTAACGTCTCGGTGCTGCGCGGCGATTATCTCCGCCAGGACATACTCACGGCCGAAAGTACGCGCAGCGTCGCTCATCTGCGCCGCCTGGGCTATTATTCGCTCGACAAGAGCCAGTACGGTTTCGTGGCCGATACGCTCCAGCGATCGGGCCACGTTCTGCTCGAATATACGATTAAGGCTTTGCCATCCGCCCCGCTCCGCAAATATACGTTCGGCGAGGTGGGCATCTCCTACCCATCGGATATGAAGATGCGCCCGCAGGTGCTCAAGGGAATGAACCTCGTCAAGCCCGGCCAGACCTTCGACGAACGTGTGCTGGAGAATACCTACAGCCGCTTTTCTTCGATGAAGGTGTTCAGCAGCGTTGCTGTCGAGACGAGCCTCTCCGACAAGGGCGATGTGGATTGCGAGATAGTGCTCACGCCTTCGGCCCTGCAGGGTTTCAAGGCCAATCTCGAAGCATCGACCAACTCCAACGGCCTAATCGGCGTATCCCCGCAAATAAGCTTCTACCACAAGAACGTTTTCGGTGGAGGGGAGTGGTTCAACCTCGGTTTCAGCGGCAACTTCCAGTTTATGATGGGTTCCGACACCCGGGCCGAGGAGTTCGGTGTGAGCGCCAACCTCAGTCTGCCGCGTTTTCTCGGGCTCGACTACAGCCGCTTCAAGGGCGCGAACATCCCCCGTACCGAATTCAACGCTTCGTACAGCTATCAGAACAGGCCCGAATACTACCGCAATATCATTTCGACTTCGTTCGGTTATTCGGGGCGTTTCTGGAATCATTACTACCAGTTCTATCCCTTGCAGCTCAGTTATGTAAGGCTGCACGAGGTGAGCGACGCCTTCCGCATAATTCTGGCCTCAAATCCGCAGCTCAAGTATGCGTATGAAGACCATTTCGATGCCGGTGCCGGCGCTTATCTCTATTATACCACAGCGAAGGAAGTTGTGCCAAAGACCTCTTATCGCACCACTTCGCTGAGGGTGGACGTGTCGGGCAACGTACTTAACCTTCTCGGCAGTCCCAGCCTGATACTGGGCTCTCCCTACGCTCAGTACGCGCGCGGCGAGTTCGCACACGCACAGGCTTGGCGTTTCGGGAAACGCGAGCGTCAGGCCATTGCGGCAAGGGTGCTGGTCGGAGCCGGTTATGCCTATGGCAATTCGGAATTCCTCCCATACGAGAAGCAGTTCTATGCCGGCGGGTCGATGGGTATGCGCGGCTGGCAGGCCCGTGCGCTGGGCCCCGGCGACAACCCTATGGAGACATCGTTCAGCATCCCCAGCCAGACTGGTGACATGAAGTTCGAAGCCGACCTTGAATACCGCATCCAGATGTTCTGGAAGCTCGAAGGCGCCGCTTTCGCCGAGGTCGGGAATGTCTGGAATTCAAGCGATGGATACAGCTTCGCGCAGATGGCATCGACTCTTGCCGCCGACTGGGGCCTCGGCCTTCGCGCCAACTTCGACCTTATCCTCATCCGTGTCGATATGGGCATTCAGCTGCGCGATCCCGTCTCCGCCCGGTGGCTCCGTCCTTCCGCCGCCTTTAGCGACCACCGCTTCGCCCTGCACTTCGGCGTCGGTTATCCGTTCTAGGAATCAAACGGCCTGCGGGGGTAATAAGTTTCGCACAATACGCGAATTCGTGTATGTGCGGACTATTTTTTGGGATAGTATTTGGGCCAGCAGGATTGGAGGTACGAGGCGAGGGTGTCTTCGTGACGGTTGGGCTGCGGCTCATAGAACACCTTGCCGGAAAGTTTTTCAGGCATGAATTCAAGGTCGGTGAAATGGCCGGGGAAGTCGTGGGCATATTTGTAGCCGTCGCTGTAGCCAAGTTCCTTCATGAGCGAAGTGGGCGCGTTGCGCAGATACAGCGGCACCGGAGCGACCTTGTCTTCCTTTACCGCGGCAAGGGCGGAGTCAATGGCCAGATAGGCCGAATTGCTCTTCGGCGAAGACGCCAGATAGATGGCGCATTCGCTCAGTGGGATACGCGCCTCAGGCATGCCTATGCTGTGCACTATCTGGAAGCAGGAATTCGCCAGAAGCAGGGCGTTGGGGTTCGCCAGGCCAACATCTTCTGCAGCAAGGATGCAGAGCCTGCGCGCAATGAAGAGCGGATCTTCGCCGCCGTCGAGCATTCGGGCCATATAATATACCGCGGCATTGGGGTCGGACCCCCGCACGCTCTTGATGAAGGCAGAGATGATGTCGTAATGCAGTTCGCCGCCTTTGTCGTAGATGGCAACGTTTTCCTGAAGACAGCGCGAAACGGTGGCATTGTCGATGACGATGGGGCTCTGGCCGGCACAAGCATCGACCACTATCTCGAGGATGTTGAGAAGCTTGCGGGCATCGCCTCCGCTCTGACGCATCAGTGCCTCGGTCTGGGCAACTTCGATATCAAGCTCGCGAAGGACAGGGTCGTCCCTTAGCGCACGGTCCAGAAGTGTCTGAAGGTCAGCGGGTTCCAGCGAACGGAGCACATATACCTGGCAGCGCGAAAGAAGCGGGGTTATGACCTCGAACGAAGGGTTTTCGGTTGTTGCTCCTATAAGGATTACAACGCCCTGCTCGACGGCGCCCAGAAGGGCGTCCTGCTGCGACTTGGAGAAGCGGTGGATTTCGTCGATGAAGAGGACCGGAGCGCTGCTTCCAGCGAAGAGCGAGCCCTTGCGCGCCGTCTCGATTATGTCGCGCACATCCTTGACACCGGCGCTGATGGCGCTGAGTGTATAGAATTCGCGGCCGAGGGTCTTCGCCATTATAGAGGCGAGCGTGGTCTTGCCCACTCCCGGAGGCCCCCAGAGAATGAAAGAGGACATATTGCCGCTTTCCAGCATATTGCGCAGAATCTGCCCTTTGCCCACGAGGTGCCGCTGGCCAACGTACTCGTCGATGGTCTGCGGACGCATCCTCTCGGGAAGGGGAGCGTAGGATGTTGCCGGATTGCGCTTTGCCTCCATTTAGATTTCCATTATGTACGAGCGGCGGCGCTTGTGCTGTTCGTGTTCGAAGATGTCCCAGTGCGAGGTCATCGGAGCGTTGAGTTCGAGCTCGGGGTTCGATTCGGCCCACTTGACGCCCCACTTCTTGAACTTGGTGAACATATCAACGAAGAGCAGGGAATTCAGGCCCTGGCCGCGGTAGTCGGGTCTGACGCCGATAAGAAGCAGCTCGACGCCCTCGCTGTGGCGGAAGAACATATCACGCACGAGAGGGATCCAGCCGAAGGGGAAGAGTTCGCCGCGCGACTTCTGGAGCGCTTTTGCAAGCGAAGGCATAGTGATGCCGAAGGCCACCAGTTCGCCCTTATCATTTTCAACGATAGATACGTAACGCAGGTCAAGGATACTGAGATAGAAGCCCAGATACTTGTCGGCGAGGTCCTCGGGAAGGATTGTATATTCGTACAGGTCCTTGTAGGTCTCGTTGATCATATTGAATATCTTGCGGCCGTAGTCCTCTTTACGCACGATTCGGCGCGTGAGCTTGCGCACGTGCACACCGGCCCTCTGCTCCACTATCTTGCTGACGCGTATCATCTTCTCGGGCAACTGGTCGGGAACGGGGATGCGGAACTCCTTCCAGTCGGCATCCTTGCGGAAGCCCAGAGCCTCGAAGTGTTCGGGGTAGTAGGGGAAATTGTAGATGGCGGGCATCGTGCTTACGCGGTCAAACCCTTCGATAAGCATTCCCTCGGGGTCGAGGTCGGTAAAGCCGAGAGGGCCGACGATATATTTCATTCCATTCGCCCTCCCGAATTCGATAACGGCATCGACAAGTGCTTTGGAGACCTCGCGGTCGTCGATGAAATCGACCCAGCCGATGCGCACCTGTTCCTTGTTCCAACGCTCGTTTGCGAGGGAATTGATTATGGCTGCGGCGCGGCCGACAAGTTCGCCTTCCTTGTACGCAAGGAAGAGTTCGAATTTGCAGAAAGAGGCTGCCGGAGTCTTGGCCGGGTTCAGTGTCGTCTGCTCGTCAAAGACGAGGTTGGGTACCTGATATGGATTGTTGTGATAGAGCTTTTCGGGGAATTTGATAAATGCCCTGCGCTGTCGTGCAGTACCGACTTTTACAATTTCTACTGGCATTGTCTGTGTTTGTTTTTGGTTTCAGCAGCCACAAATATACAAATAAAATGCTTACCTTCGCAAAGTACTGAACCGCCGATGAACCACGCTCTCCGCAGAATCCTTGCGGCAATCTTCTGTTTTTTGCTGCTGCAGATACCTCTGGCCGCACAGGTCGAGAGAGTAGGCGTATTCAATTCGAGAAAGGGATTCGGAATCGCGCTCGAGCGACGGGTTAACAAGCTTTCGTACAACACTTTCACCCTTTTTGCCGATATGTACGGCCGCTATCTGACCGACGAGGGACATTGCGGCGTCAAGTTCAACTTTACGCATTCGAACATTCTTCAGGGCTGGAAGAAAGGCGATGCCGATATTTATATCTTCGCGGGAGCCGGAGCGAGCGCCGGATATGTTCACGAATTCGGCTTCCCGCCCGAACAGTATCTGCCTATGTGCGCGCTTTCCGGGAAGGTCGGTGTCTTTGCAAGGTTGCCGGGGGCGATAGACCTCAGCCTCTCGTTCACCGGCGAGGCCGGAATATGCCTTGATGCCGGCTCCGACACACTCCATATTTATGCCGAAGGCATACAGAGCGCCATCTGGCCTGAGCTTACAATTTACTTTAGGTTCTGATGCGTAAACTCTTGACGTTTATCTCCTTGTTTCTATCGCTCGGTTGCTTTGCCGCCGAGCTGGGAGCCAAGTTAGGCATGGGAATAGAGTGGGGTGGCAACTGGCAGGTTTTTGAGGCGACGACCTATGCCTTCCATTCAGATTCGGGCACTCTCTATCCTTATTCCGACAGCGGGTACAAGCGTTCGGACGATGCCTATGTCGCTTGGGTTTTCTCGCTTGATTTCGCTACGCACAGCACTGCATCCGTTCTGCTCGGATTGAGCGATTTCGACTGCCGTCTCTGTATGCCGGCATCTCTTCGCTACAGCTGGTCTTTCAGAGGCAACGGGGCGGAAGGGTGGCTGGCTACTTTCGAAGCCGGCACATATATCGGCAGCGGCCTGCTGCGCGAGAATACCGTTTCGGCAAAAGCCGGAGCGGCATACAGGCTGAAGCTCAGCAGAAGCCTGACGATGAAGCTCTCCGCCGGCGTACGGTACGTCAATCACAGCCCGGAAGTGACGGACAGCCGCTTCGGGGCGATTCCGCCCGAGAGAGTAGTTTACGACACGGCGAACCACATTTCTCCGTTCGTATCTTTGTCTCTCGATTTATAATCGTATCTTTGCGGCCGATATGGACATTCTTCTTCTAATAGCCGGCCTTGCGCTCGTTGTCTTCGGGTCGGATTGGCTCGTGGACGGGGCATCGGCCATCGCCCGCAAAGCTCACGTCAGCGAATTCGTCATAGGTCTTACGATTGACGGGTTCGGCACTTCCTGCCCGGAACTCGTCGTCAGCCTTACCGGAGCCCTGCAGGGCAATGCAGACGTGTCGCTGGGCAATGTGGTCGGCTCGAACGTGTTCAATACGCTGCTCATCCTGGGCATCACCGCCCTCATCAGCCCGCTGCTGATAACAAAGACCAACAGCCGCCGCGATCTGCCCATTATGCTCGGCGTGACGCTGTTCTTCATACTCATTTCGCTCAAAGGCGAAATCAACTATATTGACGGAATAGTGATGCTGCTGGTTTTCGCCGTCTATATGTTCATCTGCTTCAGGTACGATAAGCAGGAGACGGGCGCAGAGGGGGAGAGTGCTCCGAAGGACCTGCCGCTGGCCGTTGCCGTACTGCTGACGCTCGCCGGCCTGGCCGGACTGGTTTTCGGCGGGAGACTGTTCGTTGACAATGCCGTCAGCCTTGCGCACCGCATCGGAGTGAGCGACAAGGTGATTGCCGTCACGCTGCTTGCCGGAGGCACGTCGCTCCCCGAACTTGTGACCTGCATCGTGGCGGCAGTGAAGGGCAAATGTCAGCTTGCGCTGGGCAACATCATCGGCTCGAATATCTTCAATATACTCCTGATACTCGGCATCTCGGCACTTGTGCATCCGCTCGGAATGCAGGGTATGTCGATGTACGATTTCGGCGTTCTGGGGCTGAGCGCAGTCCTGCTTTTCCTCAGTCCGTACATCGGCCGGAAAAACTGTCTCGACCGCTTCGATGCTGCGCTGCTTCTGATTCTGGAAGCGGCTTACGCAACATCCCTTATCATTTGTTGAACAGGCGCTGAAGCCGCCGCTCGAGGACGCGGATGAAAATACAGCCGCATATCATGTCATTAACTGATACGCGGCTGTATGATTAGTATGGGAATTGTCATTCCCTTACATCCCTGACGAGACGCACGGTACGGGCGGTACCACGATATGATGTCTCCTCAGTATAGATTCCCGAATCAGGTATATCAAGATTTGTGAATTCCTGAAAATACAGACTGTGCGCTTGTTTTTGATTAGTGTCATTGCAGTCCGAGGACCAGTAGCAGCCGATAGGGTTATAATCCGCAGAACTTCTCGACACCTGAGTGCCTTCACGAATGCCAGTGGCCAACAGGAATACAACACCCGCATCGTAGAGCTGTTGCCAACTTATCGTCTTTTCCCACTCGGCCTTGCGTCCTATTTCAAGCACCTGCCCGTTGTAATCGTCGGGATAGATGAATATTCCCCTATATATCTCCCCTCCTCCCAACAGCCTGATAGCCCAGAACCAGTTGGTGCATCGCGGCTTGTCGTAGGTCATTTTTCTTTTTCTGAAAAGGTATTCCCACTCCTCTGTGGAAAGGGTGCGCCATTCGCCTTTCCGTTCCACATCGTTGATGATGACGCCGAAGTCCGGATGCGGAGTGTCCAGCGTCAGGTTCGTGAAGAACACATCGCTTGTAGTCTCGTGGCTTTCATTCTTGGGATAATCCTGCCATTTAACGATTACATCGATTTTGCTCCAGTAAAAATGGCATTTGTGATCCGTCCTCCAGACGCTGTCCCTTATAGGCTGCCTATGGTATTGGCAATCTTCCAGGTAGAAGCCTTCTTTATGCTTTCTGCCATAATTCCAGCTACCGTAATACAGAACACCCTGGGAGAAGTAAACCTTCTTGGTATCGGATACGCTGAACTTTCCGGGGATTGCTCCTGAAGGTAATTCATGAACATTTAATTCACAGGAAGAAGTAAGCCAGCTGTCCGCAGCCGTTGCAGTGATAGTGCAATCTCCCAATGCAAGGGCTGTGACTTTGCCGTTCTGGTCCACTGTAGCGATATTCTCATCCGAACTGCTCCAGATGACATTCTTGTTTGCCGCATTTTCAGGAAGAATGGTCGCCTTGAGCAGCTTGTATTCGTCACCTGGTGTCAAATCCAGTTTGTTATAGTTAAGCGATATGCTTTTCGGCATCAGGGCTATATCCAGATAGATGGCTATCTTAGCTACGGTGTTAAGCATGATCTCGGGCATTGTGGTGGAGACCATCTTGCGGGTGCGGCCGTCACTGAAAGTGAATTCAAGATGGAGATCTTCATACTTCCCGGCAGGAACGGCGATGTTGAAATAATTGGCCGCATGGCCTATTGTGACATTGTCGATGCCCACGGTTATGCCGGACTTGTCCGTCGAAGTGATGACAGCCTTGCCGTTTTCGACCGTGAACTCTCCGCTCATAGGTTTGTCTCCATCGTACAGCTTGATTTTTGACAATCCTATACTTTTCTCAGAGTTCGTGAGTACTATCTGAAGCACGGCGCCGAGGCTGGAGAAGTTGACTGTCTCACCTTCCTCGCCTGTGATGGTCTG
>JAZLKT010000117.1:0-6706 GCA_045597785.1 Candidatus Cryptobacteroides sp. | reverse complement strand
TAGACCTCATCAGTGCTTATGTGGTAGAAGCGCTTGCCTTCGTACTTCTCCGGGAGTGACTCCCAGTAGAGCTTTGCTGCCTGAAGCAGGCTGAGGGTGCCCATGACGTTGGTGCGGGCAAAGGTGAAGGGGTCTTTGATGGTGCGGTCCACGTGGCTTTCGGCGGCAAGGTGGATGATGCCGTCTATGTGCTCGTCCTGCATGAGCTGGTAGAAGGCATCGAAGTCGCAGATGTCCATCCTGACGAACCGGTAGTTGGGCCGGTCCTCGATGTCCTTGAGGTTGGCCAGGTTGCCGGCGTAGGTCAGCTTGTCAAGGTTGATGATCCTGTACTCGGGATATTTGTTCACGAACAGGCGCACCACATGGCTGCCTATGAATCCGGCTCCGCCGGTAATGACGAGTGAACGTTTGTATTCCATTGCAAAAAATATTCAGTAAATTAATTTGTTAACTTCTGTCTTTAATCCGCTTCGCGTAGTGTACAAGTTTTCGTCAATCCCGCCTGAACAAATCCCTCGTATATACTTTCTCCTGCACGTCGTCCAGGCACTGGTCGTATCGGTTGGCTATTATCGCGTGGCTCAGCCTCTTGAACTCGTCGAGCCTGTTCACTACCGTGCTGCCGAAGAAGCTGTCTCCGTCGTTTAGCGTCGGCTCGTAGATGATGACTGTCGCGCCTTTTGCCTTGATGCGCTTCATTATGCCCTGGATGGCGCTCTGGCGGAAGTTGTCGGAGTTGGCCTTCATAGTGAGGCGGTAAACTCCTACGACTACTTCTTTCTCCTTGCCGGACTCCCACTGGGCGTTCTCGTTGTAATAGCCGGCCATCTTGAGCACCTGGTCGGCGATGAAATCCTTGCGGGTGCGGTTGCTCTCGACAATTGCCGTCATCACGTTCTGCGGCACGTCCTGATAGTTGGCGAGCAGCTGTTTCGTGTCTTTGGGCAGGCAGTAGCCGCCGTAGCCGAAACTCGGGTTGTTGTAGTGCGTGCCGATTCGGGGGTCAAGCCCGATTCCGTCGATTATCGCCTTCGGGTCGAGGCCCTTGACCTCGGCATAGGTGTCGAGTTCGTTGAAGTAGCTGACTCGCAGCGCAAGGTATGTGTTGGCAAAGAGTTTCACCGCTTCGGCTTCCTTCATTCCCATAAACAGGGTGTCGATGTTCTGCTTGATGGCGCCTTCCTGCAGAAGTTTCGCGAAGGTGTGGGCGAATTCTTCCGCACGCGGGTTGCCGATGGCATTGATGGCCGCGTTCTCTTCGTCCCACTTCCTGTCGCTTCCGGTAGGGAGCATTTTCGGGAAGCCTACGATGATGCGTGAAGGGTAGAGGTTGTCTTCGAGCGCTTTGCTTTCGCGGAGGAACTCCGGCGAGAAGAGCAGGTTGAAGCGCTTTCCCTCGAGTGCCGGGTCGGTAAGGAACTTCAGGGCGTACTTCACATACAGGCTTCGGGTGTAGCCTACCGGGATGGTGCTCTTGATGACCATCACGGCGTCGGGGTTGACGCTCAGGACGAGGTCTATTACGTCTTCGATGTGATGTGTGTCGAAGAAGTTCTTGACCGGGTCGTAGTTGGTCGGTGCCGCTATCACGACGAAGTCGGCATCTTTGTATGCTGCCGCTCCGTCGAGGCTCGCGGTCAGGTTCAGTTTCTTCTCGGCGAAGTATTTCTCTATGTACTCGTCCTGAATGGGCGAAATGCGTTTGTTGATCTTCTCTACCTTCTCTGCAATGACATCCACTGCCGTCACCTGATGCTTCTGGCTCAGCAACGTAGCGATGCTCAGGCCGACGTATCCCGTTCCTGCAACTGCTATTTTCAATTCGTCGAAATCTCTCATATTACATTTGCGAAAAAAATCTTTCGCGATTTCTATCACCTGACACTTGCAGATACAAATTTCTTTGTATCTTTGTTTCAGCAATGTGTTTTGGAGTCATAGGCGTTCGCCTCTAGCAAGATGACTTCCATTTAAGTTAGGACGTTTATCAGTGATGATGGGCGTCCTTTTTATATCCTAACGGATGGGCTACTCTTTCCACGAGCCCAAATGGCCGAAAGGTTTACGTGAGGCCTTATTACCGTAGGCGATAAGGTTTGATCTGCTTGCCATCCGTATAGTCAATGGGAGGTCATCGCTTCGGCTTTGGCCTCCTTGCGATTAATATCTTACTGTTCTTTTCTCCACACCATCTTGTTGACAATGCCCACGTAGCTCTGGATTATCTTCACCACTTTGGTGCTGACGTTCTCTTCGATGTAGTCGGGCACCGGAATTCCGTGATGCCCGTCGCGGCAGAGCGAGACGGCGGTATCCACAGCCTGCAGCAACGACTTCTCGTCGATGCCGGCGATTATGAAGTCGGCCTTGTCGATGGCTTCGGGCCTTTCGGTGCTGGTGCGTATGCAGATTGCCGGGAAGGGATGTCCTACGCTCGTGAAGAAGCTGCTCTCTTCGGGCAGGGTGCCGGAGTCGGACACTACGGCGAAGGCGTTCATCTGCAGGCAGTTGTAGTCGTGGAAGCCGAGGGGCTCGTGCTGAATGACGCGGGGGTCGAGTTTGAAGCCCGACGCGGCCAGGCGGTTCCTTGACCTGGGGTGGCAGCTGTACAGGATGGGCATATCGTATTTGTCGGCCATCTTGTTGATGGCGTTGAACAGGCTCGTGAAGTTCTTTTCGGTGTCGATGTTTTCCTCTCGATGGGCGCTGAGAAGGATATACTTGCCCTTCTCGAGCCCTAGACGCTGATGAATGTCGGAAGCCTCAATCTCGGCGAGGTTTTCGTGAAGCACCTCAGCCATAGGCGAGCCGGTGACATAGGTGCGTTCCTTGGGCAGACCGCAGTCGGCAAGGTAGCGGCGTGCGTGCTCGCTGTAGGCCATATTCACGTCGGAGATGATGTCCACAATCCTGCGGTTCGTCTCCTCCGGGAGGCACTCGTCCTTGCAGCGGTTGCCGGCTTCCATATGGAAGATGGGAATGTGGAGCCTCTTGGCGCCTATCACGCTGAGGCACGAGTTGGTGTCGCCCAGCACAAGAACTGCATCGGGCTTGGTCTCGACCATAAGCTTGTAGCTCTTGTCGATGATGTTGCCCATCGTTGCGCCGAGGTCCTCGCCCACTGCGTCCATATACACGTCAGGATCGGCCAGTTTGAGGTCCTTGAAGAATACTCCGTTAAGGTTGTAGTCGTAGTTCTGGCCTGTGTGTGCCAGGAGACAGTCAAAATACTGGCGGCATTTGTTGATTACTGCCGCGAGGCGTATGATTTCGGGCCTTGTGCCTACGATGATGAGAAGCTTTATCTTCCCGTTATTCTTGAATTGTGCCATATACGTGTTTGATTCCAGATTCTAGCGCATTACGCGAGTGACTCGCGTCTGCGCAACATTATACTTTTTCGCCGTATGTGTCAGGGCGGCCGGGGTCGAAGACTTCGTTGCACCACATTACGGTTACGAGGTCTTCGGTGTCGCTGAGGTTGATGATGTTGTGGGTGTAGCCGGGGAGCATATGCACGGCCTGGATGTGCTCGCCGCTGACTTCGAATTCAAGCACTTCGTCGGAGTCTATCCTGCGTTCCTGAATGAGTCCGTGGCCTGCCACGACCATAAAGAACTCCCATTTGGTGTTGTGCCAGTGCTGCCCTTTGGTTATGCCTGGCTTGCTGATGTTTATGCTTACCTGGCCGCCGCCGATGGTGTGCAACAGTTCGGTGAAACTCCCCCGCTGGTCGATGTTCATCTTCAGAGGGAATGCGACCTTTTCTTTCGGAAGATAGCTCAGGAAGGTCGAGTAAAGTTTTTTGGCGAAGCTGCCCTCCGGAATTTCGGGAATCATCAGCGTAGTGCTCTGCTGCGCGAAACTGTACAGCAGGTCAACAATCTCACCGAGAGTGGTCTTGTGCGTCACGGGCACGTAGCAGTACTTGGCTGGGCTGGAGGTTGTATTCTCGGAGCCCGTGGCCGCCCGTGGCCTCGTGAACGGGAGGGGCCCGGCGCCAGCCGGGAGGGATGAGCGAAGCGAAGGTTCCGATGGAACAACCTCCAGCCCGGCATAACTGCAGCGATGCTCGCGGCCCTTGAGCGCCTCGATCATCTCATCGACGAGGTCGTCAATGTAGAGGAGTTCCATCTCTACGCTGCGGTCGTTGACCTGAATGGGCAGGTCGTTTGCTATGTTGTTGCAGAACGTGGCCACGGCGCTGTTGTAGTTGGGCCGGCACCATTTGCCGAAGAGGTTCGGGAAGCGGTAAACCAGCACCTTGGCGCCGGTCTGCTCGCCGTACTGGAACATCAGCTCCTCCCCCGCCTTCTTGCTGCGGCCGTACTCGCTGTTGCCGAAACGGCCCGCGAGAGTCGCCTGGATTGACGAAGATATCATCACCGGGCAGGTGTTGCCGGATTTCTTCAGCGTGTCAAGCAGGGTGCTGGCAAAGCCGAAGTTGCCCTTCATGAACTCTTCGGGGTCCTTGGGGCGGTTGACTCCCGCAAGGTTGAATACGAACCCGCATTCGCGGCACCAGGCTTCCAGCTGCTCGGGTGTGGAGTCGATGTCGTATTCGAAGACTTCGTCAACGGTTATCTCTTCCCCGCTTCCTGCTTCGCCTACGCCGTACCAGCGTGCCTTGCCGGTTTGTATGTTCCTCAGTTGTGCGCACAGGTTCCTTCCCACGAAACCCTTTGCGCCTGTAACCAGAATCTTCATTTGAATTGGGATTGGTTCGCCCAGACGCGAATTAATGGCGTCTGTGCAACATTTCTACTTCGCGATGTTCTCAATGCCGTTGAGCTCGTTCTGGATGTATTCGAGGCTGGCAATCTTTGCCTTGGTCTGTGCGAGATCGAGGCGGGTGGTGTTGTCGGAGTTGAATTCTTCAATGGTCACGCGCTTGGTGTCGCCTTCTTTGAAGTATTTGTCGTAGTTGAGGTCGCGGTTATCGGCGGGCACGCGGTAGAAGTTGCCCATATCCACGGCTTTGGCGCATTCCTCTTTGGTGAGGAGCGTCTCGTACATCTTCTCGCCGTGGCGTATTCCGATGACGCGGATGTCGTCCTTATTGCCGCCGAAGAGCTCGCAGACCGCCTCGGCCTGGGTGCCGATGGTGCAGGCGGGGGCCTTCTGTACGAGGATGTCGCCGTTGGTGCCGTTCTCGAAGGCGAAGAG
Source organism: Candidatus Cryptobacteroides sp. (assembly GCA_045597785.1). Taxonomy (GTDB): domain Bacteria; phylum Bacteroidota; class Bacteroidia; order Bacteroidales; family UBA932; genus Cryptobacteroides. Next base: position 1,537 of record JAZLKT010000117.1, on the reverse strand, counting down.
CACGAGGTCTACGGCTTCGTCGAGGCTCATGATGAACCTGGTCATCTTGGGCTCGGTGAGAGTGATGGGGTTGCCGCTGCGTATCTGGTCGATCCACAGGGGGATGACGCTGCCGCGCGAGCACATCACGTTGCCGTAGCGGGTGCAGCAGATTTTGGTGCCGGTGAAATTTCCGTCAGCGTCGTAGTTTCCGCTGTAACGGCTCTTGGCCACGGCCACCTTCTCTTCGATGGCCTTGGTGATACCCATCGCGTTGATGGGATACGCGGCTTTGTCGGTGGAGAGGCAGATGACGCTCTTTACACCGCATTCGATGGCTGCGGTGAGGACGTTGTCGGTGCCGATGACGTTGGTCTTGACTGCTTCCATCGGGAAGAATTCGCAGCTGGGCACCTGTTTGAGGGCGGCTGCGTGGAATATGTAGTCGGTACCGGGCATTGCGCTGCGTACGCTTTCAAGGCTGCGGACATCGCCGATGTAGAACTTTATCTTGTTTGCGACTTCGGGATACTTTGCCTGATACTCGTGGCGCATATCGTCCTGTTTCTTTTCGTCGCGGCTGAAGATGCGGATCTCTTTGATGTCTGTCGAGAGGAAGCGCTTGAGCACAGCGTTTCCGAAGCTACCGGTACCTCCGGTAATCATCAGGGTTTTGTCTTTGAAAATTGACATAGTATGGTTTTAAATTGATTTATCGAGAGTTGATTCTTGCGGCGAGTGTTTCACTTGGCACTTGCAGGTGGGTTTATTGAAACGGCTTCGCCCTTACCTGTCACAAGTACAGGCAATAAAGGACGCTTTTTCAGAAAGCCTCCAAAATTAATCAATTTTCGGGAGTTTTCCTACGGAAAAAACTAAATTCAAATTTTAGCAAGCTTGGCACGCACGCGAGTGCATTCGCGTCTGTGCCAAAAATACTGTGCGGAATTGGATTATTTGCTCTAACTGCGGCCGGTTGGTGTCAGTTAGAGCAAAAAAATGAATCAGCCGAAATGACTGATTCTCAAAAACTCGAAGTACAGTTACGTACTTTCGGATTGTGGAGCATAGGAGTTCGGAACCCAGCCCGAATTGTCGCCTCTATGACATTCTAATGTCTCTTTAAGTGTCAAAGAGTTACAACCTTTAATCAGTCTTCTCGGAAAAGCCAAAATAAACAGTAGGTCACACAGTGGTTATGGAGATCTGTCAACGACATGTCTCAAAAATGACAAGCTCACTCGAAGTAACTACATAACCGATGTGTAATTGTCTGTATGTCAATGAACTTCGTCTCTTTCACCGACAAATATGGCATATCTTTCCGGAACGTGCAAGTGTAATTACTAAATGATTTTACCTGCCCAAAGATCTTTGAAAAAGTCTGTGACATAGTACAAGTCAACATTACCGCTAAGCCTGCTTACTCTATCCTTGGACACGAGTATCTGCCTCGTGTCCGGGTGCTCTTTGGCAAATTCCGCCAGTCCTTCCTTATGTTTGCTTTCAACGTGATCGGTTGACTTGATTTCAATGGCAATGCGAGCATCACCTATGA
>JAZLKT010000116.1:0-30040 GCA_045597785.1 Candidatus Cryptobacteroides sp. | reverse complement strand
AACAGACTCGAAAATGGAAGAACTACTACAAAACAAGCAAAAGTCCTGAAAAAGATGAAGAAATAATCTTATCTTTGACAACAGATGTTAGGACAAATCTTCAAACATCAGGACTTTGATGTCAAAAGTCTAAAAAATCTGGAAACAAAAATCAGGACGAGTCATAGCCGCCCGCGGCACGTAAGCGAGGGGCCCACAAGCGGAGCGAAGTGGGAAGAACGGAGCGCAGGTCGCGTGGCTGAAATGCGCCGGAGGGCGGTGGACGGTTATTGCCGGGGCCCGTAGCCGCCCGCGGCACGTAAGCGGGAGGGGCCCACAAGCGGAGCGAAGTGGGAAGGATGGAGCGCGAAGCGCGGAAGGCCTCCGGCAAAACCGGTCTCCGCCCGGAGGTGCTGTCGAGACCCGCTTTGCGAAGCAGGACGCGGGAGGTGCTGTCGAGACCCGATTTACGAAGCGGGACGCGGGAGACGATGGGAGAGGCCCACAAGCAGAGCGAAGTGGGAAGGATGGGAAAAGGCACGGCGTTGCCGTGGCTAATCCCTCCCAAGGTTCTGGTTACCGTTCACACTTCCAGCGTTAGCGGTTCAGTAGAGATACCACCGCATTGATATCCCTTCCGCTGTCAAGAATCTTCTTATACTCGGAATGGCTTATGTAAACCGGAACGGTCTTCACTGATTCATCAGCGGTTGTGTATGTATATGTGTCCACAAGAACGAAACGGCCTTTGATCACAAGATCGTCATACATAAGATCTGTCTCGGATACGACCTTGACCATATCTCCGATGTAATAATATATGCCACTGCCTTTGGTCAGGGCCAATGCGGAATGCGGACCTAAAGTCTGCTTAACTTTTATGTCCAGCGATACTATCCTGCATTTTTGCGCCTGGCTGGAAGGCTGAAGGGCAGAACACCCGGCGAATGCCGCCAAGGCCAATGCCATTATTGCTGCGATTATTGTCTTTTTCATAATTGATTCGATAAGTCCTTCTTGCCCAGTTCGTATTCGGGCATCTTGCGCAACACGTCCTCGAGCCACGCGGGTATCATCTTTCTACTCACTAAGGAATAAGCAGGCTATTTATTCGCTTCCCTCTCGGCGATGCGTCTGTTGGCGAAATCCGCGTCAGCCTCGTTGTTGTGCAAGTGGCCGTCGGCATCGCGATACATCACGGCGGGCTGCGATGACGAGCCTCCGCCCGACACGGCACTTGAGAGAGTTTCGCTGCCAACGAATTTCAGAATGAATGCATACACCACAAACTGCAGCAGAACTGCAACCGCGAGTTTGATCATAGCGGCGAACAGGATGAACAAAACAGCTGCGGTGCCTATCCAGAAGACCGCATAAAACAGGCCGACTATCACGCCGAGGCCCTTGTATTCGAATACACAGGCTACAATGGAAGATACCAGCATGATTGCGAAGAAGGAAAGTCCCCAGACCAGCCAGGTTTTGTAGAGGAGTGCAAGATCAGCCGTAGCGCTGTCAAAACCGGTAATCCAACCGGCCAGGAAGTATGTACCTACAATCGCCGGAATGAATGCAATGCCCATAACAACCAGAACCGTAAGATGGCTGAATTCGGTCTTGTCTTCACGGCCGCAATCGAGCAGGGCCTGGAACAGATTCGCGGACCAGAACTGAGCGAAGACAGCGGCAAGCAGCAGCACACTGCGCAGGATACAGGTTTTCTTGGGCAGGACATCCGGATCCATCCACCAGGTGAAATCGGTACCCAGGCGGAAGATGGTCCAGATTTCAGCCACCAGCAGGCCGGAAAGAACAAATGCGGTCAGCGTGAGCAGGATGAACTTGATGAAGCGCACCTTCTTGAAGAGGAAGCCAAGCCCCATCAGCGCATAAGCCGCGACCAGAAGGAACAGCATCGCCTTGATGTTGTCGAAGCCATAGAGATTGTGTCCTTCCTCGGAATGCCTGTCAAGGGTGTTGGCGAGTTTGGTCTGCTCGTTGCCGGCCTCATCGACATATTTGAGTTTGCGACTCGCAGGGCTGAAATCCACTTCTTTGAGCGGGTCTTTCACTCCCTTTGCATTCTTTTCGGAGAATTTGAGGTCACGGGCATACACATAATATGTCTTGCCCTGGTATTTGATTTCGGCGGGTTTCTTCCGCTCCTTTTCGGCGAAGCCGAGCGACACGAATTTCACCTGCGTGCCGTTGGCGAGATGCAGGGTGTCATCCTGAGGCTTCGACAGAGCCCTGTCCATCTGGGAGAATATTCCTCCGGGGACGAAGTACTTGTCGGTATGAGCAACGGTGTAATCCATGCCTGGGACATCCACGACATAGGTCTGCGCATGAGCAGCAGAGGCGGAAAGCAGCACGCCGGCTGCGAGCGACGCCAGAATGATGAACAGTTTTTTCATATCTCTTTTGCCGGACAGGAACGAACGGCAAGTAAAATTAAGAAGAATTTCTCATTTTCGCACGCATTTCATACCTTTGCCTCTCTGATGTATGCTCATTGAATCAGAAAAAATGTCAATTATTTCGCGGTTGATTCCGGCCCTTGCCATTCTGGCGTCCACGGCATGTGCGGACGGCGGCACCTGCCCGCGGCTGCAGGCCGCAGCAGAAGGCGGGTACAGGTATGACGACCAGGGCATAACCGTGCTTGACCTGCACGGAAGCTGGTACGAAATGGGCCGGCAGTACGGAGTGCTGGCAAAAAGCGAGATGAATGATGTGCTCGCCTATATCGACGCATCGCTCCGGAGCGAAGGCGCCGACCCCGCCGGAGCCGCCGACATAGCGGAAAAGCTCTACGCCAACTATCCCTCCCATCTGAAAGAATTCTTCGCCGGAGCGGGCGAAACCTCGGAAATCGGGCCGGAACGGCTGAAACTGTGCAACGCCGTCGAATACATCGAAGGATGTTTCTTCTGTTCGGCTCTTGCGGTATGGAACGAGTGGTCGAAAGACGGCTCGCTGATTTTCGGAAGGAACTACGACGCCACTTCATTCAGCGCCATCGCGCGCGATATAGTCGTAACCGTATTTCACCCGAATGGCTGCCAGGCAGCTGCCACAATCGGCTATGCCGGCGAGCTGTACTGCGTCAACGGCCTTAACGAAAGCGGACTTTTCATAGAGCTCAACAACGGAATGCCATCTGCAGGGAGCGACATCGATTGGGACCTCTACCCCAGCACGAGCACCCTTTTCGATGCCCTGTTCAAAGTATCCCGTCTGGAACAGTTCGACTCTCTGATGCACAGCGACAAGAGTTTTGCGGGATTCGTCATAGGGGCCGCCGACAGCCGAGAGGCCCGCTCGTACGAATGGTGCACCGAAGGCTGCCTGAGCGGGAACTGCGACAATCCCGCGGGCCTGATGACAATCACCAACCATTATGTCAACCCCGGCTGGGGCTTCGCCGCTCCCACCGATTCCACCAGCTGGAATTCGCTGAAGCGAAGGGAGAATCTCAACACGAGCGCCCGGAAGAGCAAAGGCACCATCGGCGTGCGCAAAATGCAGCGGATAATGTCGGCCACGCTCGAAAACGGTGGTCCATTGTGCGAATCAACGCGGTATCAGATAGTCGCCGTGCCCGAAAAGCTCACACTCTTCATCAACATCCCCGGACGCAAACGCGCATGGCCGGGTATCGGTTTCGGGAAGTATTTCGGCACCGGAGAGCCCCGGGAGCATTAGCGCATTTCCACAATTTTTGCGCTTATTTTTACAAAAATGCCTATCTTGCAACGCTAATACTATTAATGACCATTATGATGAATCATATGCTGTTCCTTCAGAATATCGGAGCCGGAGAGATTATCCTGCTCGCCCTTGTCATCCTTCTTCTCTTCGGAGGAAAGAAGATTCCCGAACTCATGAAGGGACTCGGAAAGGGTGTCAAGAGTTTCAAGGACGGCCTCAACGAAGTCGACAAAGAGGTTGACGAAGCCGGCAAATCTGAAGAAAAATGACCTTCTGGGATCACCTGGAAGAACTGCGGTGGTCCATACTCAGGGTTGTCATCGCGCTGGCTCTCGTTCTGGTGGGGTGCTTCATTGCCCTTCCGCACATCTTCGATCCGGTTATCCTGGGGCCCACAACCTCCGGCTTCTTCCTTTACCGCTGGCTTTCACTCGCGGGCTTGGGCGCTGCGTCCAAACCTTTTTCGGTTGATATCATCAACATCAACGTCACGGCTCAGTTCATGACGCACATCAGCACGGCATTCTGGCTCTCGCTGGTGCTGGTGTTCCCTTATCTGATTTTCGAACTGTGGCGTTTCGTGCGCCCGGCACTGTACGACAATGAGAAAAAACCGGTGCGCAAAGCTTTCGCATCGGGCACGGTTCTCTTCTACCTCGGCTGCGCAGTGGGCTACTGCATCGTGTTCCCGCTCACCTTCCGCTTCCTCGCCGAATACCAGATAGGTGCGGGGGCCGTCGTGAACCAGATTTCGCTGAACTCCTATATCGGCAACTTTCTCGGAATCATCTTCGTCATGGGTCTGGTTTTCGAAATGCCGATGCTGGCCTGGGCGCTCTCCGCGCTGGGAATCCTGCACAAGCCGTTCCTCAGGAAATACCGCCGTCACGCCGTGGTCGGGCTCATGGCGCTTGCCGCAATCATCACGCCTTCGGGCGACCCGTTCACGCTTACCGTCGTTTTCCTGCCGCTCTACCTTCTGTACGAACTGTCGATAGCCATTGTCAAAAAATGAAACGACTTCTGCCAGTTGCCACATTATGCGCGGCGGCCCTTCTTTCGGTCGCCCGGGTATGTTATGCCGCCGTGACTCCGTCGCCCTCGTTCAGCCATTTGTCAGTCGAGCAGGGGCTCTCGCATATGACTGCCAATGACATTTTCATCGACAGCCTGGGCGTGGTATGGATAGCGACGAAGGATGGCCTGAACCGCTATGACGGCCGCAGCGTGAACGTTTTCCGTCCTTCTTCGCATCAGGATGGGCCGATCCTTAACAACGTGATATCCTCCGTAACCGGAAACGGCGCTGACACTCTGTATATGGTAATAGCGGACAATGTCGGTTGTCTGGACACGTCGAGCGGCACGTTCAGCTATTTCCGCTGTCCCTGCATCAATGCCATCTCTTTCCGAGACGGCCTTTACGTAGCCGCGCTCGAGAACATCTACTCGATGGACAGCGCAGGCAATTTCAATCTTTATACATCCCTGGAAATGGGGCTGGCCGTAACGTCGCTGCATTTCACAGGAGACAGCCTGTGGATAGGCACCCGCCAGAACGGCGTTTACCTCAAGACCCCGCAGAGCGAGCCGCGCAAAGTGCTCGACGTTGGAAAAATCGCCGACCTGTATGTCGACAGCAAGGAAAATGTCTGGGTCTGCACCTGGACCGAAGGTCTGTTCAGGATAGGGAAAGACGGAACCACGGCCAACTTCCGCCACACCGGAGATTGTTCACATTCGCTTTCATCCGATTTCGTCCGCAGCTGCTGCGAAGATGAGGATGGCAATCTGTGGGTAGGTACCATAAAAGGAATAGACCGCATAGGCGCAGACTCGTCCGTCACCCATTTCCATAACGACCAGCAGAACCCGCACTCGCTGAGCAGCGACTCTGTCTGGAAGATACGCCGCGACCGCCAGGGGAATCTGTGGATCGCCACCTATTACGGAGGCGTGAATTACTTCAACCCGCAGCGAGAACTCTTTACCAGTTACCTGCCGTCTTCCTCGCCGGAGGCAGGGCTTGTCAACCCTGTAGTCGGCGAGATGTGCGAAGATTCGGCCGGCAATCTGTGGATTGCCACCGAAGGCGGGCTGAACTACCTTGACCGCACGTCGGGGCGGTTCTCGCGTTTCCATTTGAAAGACAGGCGTTCGGGGCCCGAAGCAGAGCACATCAAGGCCCTGTACCTGGACGAGAAGAACCGCACGCTATGGGTGGGTGCGGACCTGGCCGGTCTGTTCAGCTACTCGCTCGATTCGGGCACGACCACGGGCTATTTCCACACGGACGGAGACCCTTCGACCATACCCGGCGACCGTGTGCGCGACATTATCCCCTACGTGAACGACACCATCATCGTAGCCACACAGTCGGGCATCTGCCTGTTCGACACGGCCAGCGGCAAGGCGTGCAATCTCTTCAGAGACAGAAAATACGTAAAGGTCATCACCACCCTTATGCTGGATTCAGACGGATGCCTCTGGTTCTCCGAAGGCGGGTCCGGGCTGTGCCGGTACGACATCGAGGCCGGCAGGCTGTCCTTCTATGGCGGCGATACGGCTCCGGGCAAATTCATCACCGCCATCCTGCGCGACTCGTCGGGGCGCCTCTGGATAGGCACCGGCGACGGCGGATTCTTCCTCTTCGATGCCGAGGAAGAGACGTTCCGCACCTTCGACCGGAGCAATTCGGGTCTCGCATCGAACTGCATCAACTCCATCAAGGAACTTCCGGACGGAGGAGGGCTCATCCTGTCAACATCGGCCGGATTCTCGATATTCGAGCCGGAGAGCGGACATCTGCGCAACATTGGCTGCGAAAACGGTTTCCCCTTCCCCTCGACGTACGAAAACGCGCTCTGTGTCACGCGTGACGCAGAAGTGTTTATCGGCAGCACACAGGGAATGGCATCCTTCAGCGCAGAGAATCTCTTCCGCACCCCCGGCCGCTTCAACATCCTGTTCGCTTCGGTATCGGTAGGAGGCGGCCAGGAAACAAGATGTTCCGGGACCCTCTCGGCACAGCGCGGAGAGCGCATTGCGATCAGCCTCGCCGCAACCAACTATGTCGGTTCGGACCTCATAAGCCTGGAGTACAGCCTCGATGAGCATTCGGGCAAATGGACGCCCGTACCGGATGATTACAGACTCAGGCTGCAGCTCCAAAGCACCGGAACCGTCACTCTGACCGTAAGGGCAAAAGGGGTTGACGAGTCGGTCTGCCCTTATGCGCGGATGACTCTGAAAGTCAGATGGCGTCCGTTCATCCTTGCATACATCATCCTCTTCGCACTTATTGCCGTCCTTGTGCCGGTTCTGTATTTCCGGAAGAGGAAAAAAGCCGAGGAAGAGGCTCTGGAAGAGGAAGACTCCTACTCCATTATGACACAGAAGCTCTACGACAAGGCAAAGGCGGTCGTTGAAGCAAACCTTTCCGACACTTCATTCGGGATATCCCGGTTCTGTATGGAGATGGGAATGTCGCGCACCACCCTGTTTTCAAAAATCAAGGAAGTGTCGGGACAGACGCCCAACGACTTCATACTTTCGATACGTCTCGAAAAGGCGGCCTATATGCTCAGGCACAATCTGGACTGGAGCGTTGCCGACATTTCGGATATGATAGGATTCAAATCCGCAAGCTATTTCTCGCAGAAGTTCAAAGACTTCTATCATATGCCTCCTCTCTCGTACAGAAAGAAGAGTTTGAGCAAATAGTACTGTTCATAAATTTTTCCGTACTGATGCGAAATTTTTTCATCGCGACATTATTTACGTTTGCGATGTTAAAACCGCATAGTATATGGGAAAGAAAACAGTAGCCTTTTTTCTTTTTACAGTCATTCCTTTTTCAGTCCTTTCCTGCATCCCTGAAGCAGGTAAGGAAGGGAACCTGACCGATGACACCACAGTGCTCGGCCCCCTGCCGGCCGACAAGGGGAAAATCACAGTCGAGGCAGGGTCGTATTCCGCCTGGGACTGCGACTACGACGTCAGCAAAGCCGTCTGGGGCAAATACAAGGCCCTTACCGTGGACAGCCTCGGCGTATCGCCCACCAAGGCGGACAAACTGAACAAGTACGGAAGCTGGGAGTCCGGCCCCACCCTCGCCGCCACCGGATTTTTCCGCACCGACAAATACCGCGGCCGCTGGGTCATCGTCGACCCCGTAGGCAAGATTCATATCGAATGCTCGGCCGTGACACTCTCTCCGGGAGGAGGACGGGTGAACAAAACCTATTTCGGACGGAAATGGAGTGATAAGAACGCCTGGATCAAGGAAACCATGGACGACCTGCTCGGCTACGGCTTCCACGGAAGCGGCGCTTGGGGTGATGAGGAGTCAATCCGGTATTACAACAGCATTTCCGAAGACCACAAATGCACATACACCCCGGTCTTCAACATCATGTCCGACTTCGGCTATGCCCTGAACATAGCCGAACATCATCCCGGCAACACCGCATATCCCAACAGCTGCATCCCCGTATTCCACCCCGACTTCAAGGCCTATTGCGAGAAGAACATTCCCCCGTTCGTGGAAAAATACAAGAACGACCCCAATGTGGTGGGTTATTTCTCCGACAACGAGATGCCGCTGCGCCTTGCCAACCTTTCGGGCTACCTCACCCTGGACGAAAACGACTACGGGCACAAGGCGGCCGTGGCCTGGCTCAATGAGAAAGGCATATCGCAGGACAAGATAAACGACAACGTGCGCCTCGAGTTCGTAGGATATGTGGCCGAGACTTACTACCGCACGGTCAGCGAGGTTCTCAAGAAGGCTGACCCCAACCACCTGTATCTGGGGAGCCGTCTTTCCGGCACGTCCAAGACATTCCAGACCGTTTACAGCGCCTGTGCCAAGTACTGCGACATAGTATCGATAAATTACTACGGCCAGTGGGAAGTGCGCCAGCTTGACATACAGCGCTGGGAAAGTTGGGCCGACGCTCCTTTTATGATCACCGAATTCTACACCAAGGGTGAGGATTCCGGCCTCGGGAACACCTGCGGCGACGGCTGGATAGTGCACGACCAGAAGTCACGCGGACTGCACTACGAGAACTTCACCATCGGGCTTCTGCGCTCGAATGACTGCGTGGGCTGGACCTGGTTCAAATACCTGGACAACGACCCTACCGCAACCAACCCCGAACCGTCCAACGTTGACGCGAACAAGGGCATATACGATAATTACTACGAACCGTATCCTGACCTCGTGAAAAGTATGACAAGGCTGAACACCGTACGCTACTCGATACTTTCACAAAACTGGCTTTACACAAAATGAGAAGAATTCTGACAATGCTCGTCCTGCTCGGCATCACGCTTCCCTCTTTTTCGCAGAGCGTGATCAAGGGCAAGGTTAAAGAAACCTCGGGCGAACCCGTGGTCGGTGCCGCAGTTTTCTATGAAGGAACCAACACCAGTACCATCACTGACGCAAACGGTGCGTACAGCATCAAGTCCATCCCCGGCAAGACACTGGTTTTCAGTTGTTTCGGCCTGCAAGACGAACGTGTGCTCATTTCAAAGCAGAGCACCCTCGACATCACTATGCAGACAGACGCCTACAGCCTCGAGGATGCGGTAGTCATAGGCTACGGCTCGCAGCAGAGAGCGGACCTCACCGGCGCAGTGGCATCCGTCAAGGCCGATGAGATACGCAACGCCAACCAGTTCGACGTGCTGGGCTCGCTGCAGGGACGCGTCTCGGGCCTCAACATCACGTCGCAATCGGGTGAGCCCGGATCGGGATATTCCATCAAGATCCGCGGTAACAACTCCATCAATGCGGCCTCGACTCCTCTGGTAGTGGTGGACGGAATGCAGATGGACATAAACGTCGATGAAGGAGCTACCTCTTCGATGTCGCTATCCTCATCCGACCCTCTCGCATTCCTCAACCCCGTTGACATACAGTCGATCGAAGTGCTCAAGGACGCATCGGCAACACCCATCTACGGTTCGCGCGGTGCGAACGGTGTGATTCTCATCACCACAAAGAGCGGAGCCGAGAATGCAGGCAAGACGGCCATAACCTTCGACTCCAACTTCGGTATCACCACGCTGGCCCGCGACATAGACATGCTGGACGGACAGGAGTGGATAAACTACCGCTTCGAACGCGGCGACACCGAATACAAATATTTCGGAAAGGATATTGACGGAGACGGCAAGCTGGACGTGCCCAAGACCCTTGAAGACTACGGCCGCAACGCCATAGACTGGCGCAAGAAGATGCTACGCAACGCATTCTCGCAGCAGTACAACATATCGCTGCGCAGCAGCGTCGGAAGGGGGACGAAACTGCTTATGAGTATGGGCTGGCTCGATCAGGAAGGACTTATCGTAAACAACGGATACGAAAAGTTCACCGCCAAGGTCAAACTCGACCACGCCATCAACAGCAAAGTCACCGTTGGAGCCAACGTGAACTACGCCCGCACGACAAGCACCGGTGCCGCGACATCTTCCGGAGGCAGTTTCACCAGCTACGGCATGACCCAGCTGATCTATCTGGAAAAACCTCTCGAAAAGTTCCAGGACCCCGCCGACCCCTCGTCGCAGTTCACGTCGCTGACCAGCATCTACGACTGTATCACCAGCGAAACGTCGCGCACAGGCGTCGCCAACAAACTTATGGGTAACGCCTACCTCGAATGGGAGATAATCAAGGACCTCAAATTCAAGGCTTATGCATCCGGCAGCCTCAGCTCGGCATACAATGACGAATTCTTCTCGGACAAGACCCGCTGGGGACATTTCTACAACGGTGTCGCTACAGTCGCCAACACGGCTACTACCGGTATGACAGCGAACTCGACTCTCACATACAGGCACAGTTGGGACAAGAAGCACAACTTCGACGCCGTGCTGGGAGGCGAGGTGAACGATTACCAGTACCGTTCATATTCACAGACTGCGGAGAACTTCGAGGACGATTCCCTGCGCGAGAACGTACTCGCAAAGGGAACGCTGCTGAATCCTTCGCAGACCAGGAATTCGAATGCCCGAATTTCGGCATTCGGACGCGCGAACTACAATTACGACTACAGATACTATTTTACAGTGAACGTGCGTACCGACTCGTCTTCGAAATTTGCAGCCGGCTCACGCGTGGGCTGGTTCCCGTCGGTATCGGCAGCCTGGAGGCCTTCGAACGAGCCCTGGATGCTCGACATAAAGCGCGCCTGGCTTGACAACCTGAAAATCAGGCTCAGTGCCGGTGCTTCCGGAAATGACCGCATTTCGAATTACGCCTTCCTTTCCACCATAGACAAGACCTTCTATTCCGACGGTAACGGCAAGCAGATACTTGGTATGGCCGACTATGCCATAGGCAACACCGACCTCAAATGGGAGACCACCTATCAGTATGACGCCGGTATCGACGCTACACTCTTCAAGGGCCGCATCGATATGGTCTTCGACGTCTATGACAAGGAGACTATGGATATGCTCTTCCTTGCAGCCATTCCGGCGCAGGGCGGCTTTGCCGAGCAGTGGAGGAACATAGGCCACGTACAGAACAAGGGTATCGAATTCTCCCTCAATACCATCAATATCCGCAGGCACGACTTCAGCTGGAGTTCAAGCTTCACCTTCGACCGCAACCGCAACAAGATCATCAGCCTCGGCGAAGGAATCACTGAAAAGCCCAACAACATTTCCAAGGGTCAGTTCGAGGAAGAGCCCACTAAACTTATGGTTGGCCAGCCGATTGGAATCATCTGGGGCTATGAGTGGGACGGCAACTACCAACTCACCGACTTTGACATCTACTACCGCTACACCAACATATCCGTAAACCCCGACCTTGTCACCAAAGACAATTACGGAGACTTCGACTATGTCCTCAAGGAAGGTGTGACGAAGATGTCCACCGTTGACGTAATGCCCGGTGACCGCAAACTCAAAGACCTCAACGGCGACCACGTCATTTCCGAAGAGGGCGACAAGAAGATAATAGGCAACTGCGACCCCGACTTCTCCTACGCGTTTGGAAACACCTTCACCTGGAGAGCCCTCTCGCTGTACGTCTTCTTCGATGGCGTTTATGGAAGGGATATCCTCAACGAGTTCAAATACAACATCGTGCCCGGAGGAACCACCTGCTACAACAACATCTCGGCTGACGCCTACTACAATGCCTGGAGGCCCGAGACCGGTTCGAACAAACACGCCCGTCTGGCAAATCAGATGAACACCCAGAGGCCTTTGTCGTCATACTACGTCGAGGACGGCTCATACCTCAGGCTCAAAACCATCAGCCTCGCATACCAGGTTCCCTCCAAAATATGCGAAACCATAAAGATGCAGAGCGTCAAGCTTTCTTTCAGCGTAAACAACGTATACGTTTGGACGAAGTACTCCGGAATCGACCCGGATATAAGCTCGAAGAACACCACCTTCCCCGGACTTGACCGTATGGGATATCCTACCGGAAGGACTTATTCGTTCGGTCTGATTGCTAATTTTTAACCGACAGAAACGATGAAAAAGATATATATTGCCCTTTTCGCAGCAGTGCTTGCAGCATCGTGCCAGAACAGCGAATGGCTCGACAGGCTTCCCTATACACAGACCTGTCCCGAGAACTTCTACAAGAACGAGACACATTTCAAACTGGCCACAATAGCCGCCTACGAAGCAATGAACACCAATACCATCGGCGGCAACAGTGTATCCGGAGGCACATACTACTGCGGTCTTCCGATTATTATGAACTCCCCCTCGGACGAGCTCTTCTCGTACCTTGATGCCGGAGCCAGCGTAGGCCAGTACACCCAGATGATAACCTGCGCTTTCACCCAGTCGACCACCGGCCTCAGAAGGATGTGGACCGCATTCTTCGCCGGAATCGACAGATGCAATTCAGTCATTGTGAACGCTGAAAAGTTCCCCGAGAATGCCGTCATCCAGGCATACGCCGTGGAGGCCCGTTTCCTGAGGGCTTTCTACTACTGGTATCTCGCACAGGTCTTCGGAGGCGTCCCCATTGTCGAATTCCAAAGTGACGGGATGGAGCCGCGCTCCAACCTGGAGGCCGTCTATACCTATATAATGGAAGACCTCGACTTCGCTTACGCCAATCTGCCCGCGAAGAAGGGACAGGGAGCGATAGGCGAAGGCTCGGTCACAAAATACACCGCGGCGGCTTACATCGCACGAATCAGCAACTATCTCGCAGCCTGCAAGCGTAACGGCACAGGCGCCGACCTCGTTAAGGAACAGCCCCTGAACGACTTCGCCTGGGTTGATGCCGAGGCCTTCTCCGAAAAGGCCTACCTTGCCTGCAAGGACGTTATCGAAAACTCGCCCTACATTCTTACGAAAGAATTCACCAACCTCTTCCGCGAGACCACCAAGGCCGACCAGCACGAGGAATGCCTCTTTATGGCAGAGAATTATCTGTCGGGAACCGAGAACGCCTTCCCTTCATCGGGCAACTTCGCACTCGGCCCGCAGAGCGAGGGCATAGCCGAATACGGTCAGAGCAGCTGCGTTTACGCCCGATATGCTATGGCGACACCCATCCTCTTCGGAATGTTCTCGCCCAAGGATCCGCGCCGCGACTGGTTCTGCGTAGGTTCCGCAACGGGAACCCTCAACGCCGGAACAATCAAGGAAGAGATTGCCAGTGACGGTATTGTGTATGTCCTCCCCTACAAGAGAGTGACCAACAACTACAACGCCAGCGCAGACTCACGTGTCGAAACTCCCGAGCAGACCTACATTCCCTTCCTCGACCAGACCTGCGTGGCTCCCGGAAAATTCCGTTTCCCCCAGGTTGGCCAGGTTACGACCCATCTTGAGAAACAGCACGCTCTTTCCTTCCCCCTTATGCGTCTCGCCGAAGTATATCTTATGTACGCCGAGGCCATATATTTCCACACAGGCGATGCCGAGGCCGCGAGGGCACAATTCCGTCCGGTTCTGG
Source organism: Candidatus Cryptobacteroides sp. (assembly GCA_045597785.1). Lineage (GTDB taxonomy): Bacteria > Bacteroidota > Bacteroidia > Bacteroidales > UBA932 > Cryptobacteroides. Next base: position 16,395 of record JAZLKT010000116.1, on the reverse strand, counting down.
TAAGGGCCTGCCGCGGTGATGAGGAGCGCGCCGACGCCCTGATGGGTGCATACCGCAAGGACGATTTCGTGGACGAACTTCTTGAAAGCCGCGAGCGCGAACTCTGCTACGAAGGCAACCGCAAATACGACCTCTTCCGTTTCAACAGGCTCGATGCAGCCCTCGAGTACATATACTCGAAGCCTATCGCCACCGTGAACGACAAGGACTACTATCCCTGGAACTGCTACTTCCGCTTCGAGAGCGGCAAGCCTGTCGTATTCGAGGAAGAGTATTTCGAACCCTGTGTGCTTTCAATCAAGAGCAACTGGCGCCACTACAAGATGTGGGCTCCCATCTCGAGCCTGCAGATTTCAGCCAATCCTAACCTGAAACAGAACGCAAGATGGTAAAAAGATATTTCAAACACTTTGCACTGGCCGCGCTTGTAGCCGCAGCCATCTGTGCCTGTGCACCCGAGGAGCACACATTCCCCGATGCAGTACCTCAAGGGAACACCACAATATCTTCCCTCAAGGCGGTATTCAACCCCACCCACAATGTTCCGGCCGGGATGACGCTCTCTACCTGGAAGCCGGCAAAGGGAGGCCAGAAGTTCTCCATGGTTTCAGAGAATGGCGGAGACCCGGCGACATTCACCTTCGCCGACGGCTCAGAGCAGAAGCAGCTCGCCTACGCCCTTTATCCCGACGTAGAGATAGACTCTCTCTACCGGGGTTCATTCTACCTTAAGATAAAGAGCGAGCAGAAAGCCGTCGAAGGAGGTTTCGACGAATCGCTGTTCATCAGCGCCGGCCACATAGTCAAGGGCGATGTCACCCTTACACCTGTCGTGGGCAGCATAGGGTTCACAATCAACCAGCCCGACATCCATTACGTCACATTGGCGTGCAAGGACAAAGCCATTGCCGGAGCCGTGAAGGTGGCGATGGGCGCGAACGTGGAGGTAAGCAAGCTCAGCGGAGCCACCGGGCGCGTTGAAGTCTCGGGCGACATGGCCATAGGCAAGAGTTACAGTGCCGTTGCAATGACCGACGACTACACTTACCTTGACGTAACACTGAAGAACCAGTTCGGCATTTCGGTATGGGAAGACCGTCTGGAAGTGGACGAGCGCCTTACCCCAGGCGGGGCGATCGACCTCGGCCTCATCGGCGACCCCAGCGTATCCACCCTCACCATCGGCTTCTGCTCGGAAGAGTTCGCGGGCTACCGCGTAAAGAGGGTTGTGGGCTATGCCGACGGTTCGGCAAAGAAGATTTTCGGTTCCGACGCCGATGACATCCTCCAAAGCGGACAGAACGTTTCAGTCAAATTCTACGGCGTGAAATCGGTTGATTACACCTCGACCAAGATCTGGTACGTATTCACGCTCGAGAAAGACGGACAGCGGATAAATCTGCCGATAATGGAAGACGGTTTCCTCGTGCCCGAACGCTCCGAGATGAATCTCGACCTCGGAAGCCTGACCTCGTCGCGCAATGCCGCTCCCTGGTACTGCAGCATAGATGACGGCCGCATAATGTCCGGTGCCGGCTTTGCCTATGGCGATGCCAACACCTACCTCATCCAGTGCAAGGACAGCACCTACTGCGACAATCTCGATCCCGACCCGGAGATTCCCCAGTCAGTGACCATAGATTACCGCCTCAGGGGCGAACTCTTCGGCTCTCCTGCGCCGGAAGGCGTCACATTCAGCTGGCTCTCCGCATACGACGGAATATACACTCTGGACAAGTCGATTGGCAGCCACTCCATCCTATACGAAATCAGCGTCGACCCTGCCAACTATACGGTAACAGTCACGAACAAAGGCGCCCTCGGCGGATCGCCCATCCTGCTTATGGAAAAGGACGGCCAGATACTCTGGGCCTGGACCTTCTGGAATATCGCCGCCGACGGAACGAGGCTGAAGGCAGTCGAATTCGGCGACACCGGAGTCAAACTGGCCAATATGGACATAGGCCACTGCTCGGACCAGATAGATTCGCTCACCGCTCATTTCAAGCAGATAAGGTATTTTACCAACTACTACCAGTGGGGCAGACCTATGCCCACCTTCTCGGGCAGCGGAGCGGGCGTATTCTTCGGTATCGGAGACCCCCGCAATGCATCCAACGCCAAGGTTCCCGTATATGACCAGGGCCCTGTGACCACGGCCGAGGCCCTGAGGCATCCCGGATACCTGATCCAGAATCCTTTCACCCTCAACACGGCTTCGGAGAACCTCGACGACTGGAACAGTGAAGGCATAATCAACAACACCGACCTCTGGGGAGGCGGCAAGGACAAGGAAGCCGTTTACGGCAAGTCCATCTACGACCCGTGCCCGAAGGGCTGGAGAGTTCCGGACGCGAAAACCTTCCTCAAGGCTTTCCCTACTCCGAGCGCCACCGGCTACAGCATCGAGCAGTTCCCCCAGATAGATACGGTAGGATACCGTGCGGTCAATGTCTATGGTGTCTGGTTCCCGGTAAGCGGACATTTCCAGATGAACACTTCGATGGACGGATTCGTTTCGCAGGCCGGATATGCCCACAACAATTCCACCTGCTCGGGGAACTCCTTCTTCTGGACGAACACCCATCAGGACGGCACCAAATTCTATGCATTCAGGCCGGACATCTTCTACACCAAGCAGGAGGAACTTACGGAGAATCCCGGACGTATCATCAAGGTCGATCAGAAAGAGGCCGGATGCGCACTGCCGGTTCGCTGCCAACTTGATGAAAACAACAGATAAAATAGCTATGAAGAACATGTTATTAGTATTATTGTGTTTGCTGCTCGCACTGCCGATCCCTGTATCGGCAGAGAGCAGCGTCACACCTCTCGCGAATGTGTACGGAAGGAACAGCGTTTCGTTGAACGGAGAGTGGAGAGCGATTGCCGACATCTACGACAGAGGCGAGAAAATGGGCTTCCATAAGAACCTCAAGCCCTGCGGCAACGACGATTTCTACGAATATTCGTTTGACGAGGCTCTTATACTGAACGTGCCCGGCGACTGGAACAGCCAGTATCCCGAATTCAAGTATTATGAGGGGACCATCTGGTATGCGCGTCATTTCGACGCTCCCGCGAGCAGCGAGGGCCGTCAGTTTCTTTATTTCGCAGGAGTCAGCTACCGCTGCAAGGTATTCCTGAACGGCGAGCAGATCGCCTCGCACGAAGGCTCGTTCTTCCCGTTCCAGGTGGAAGTCACGGGAAAACTGCTCGACCGCAACAACTTCCTCGCGGTTGAAGTGAACAACCGCCGCACCGAGGATGCCATCCCGGCACTTGATTTCGACTGGTGGAACTATGGCGGAATCACGCGTGACGTAATGCTCGTCTCTACCCCGGACGTATATGTGAACGACTGGTTCCTTTCGCTCGACAGGGACGACCAGAAGCGCATCAACGTACAGGTCACGCTTTCCGAACCCGGGGAGCGTTGCCTTAGTGTCGAGATTCCTGAACTGAAAATAAAGAAATGCGGACGCACCGATGCCGAGGGCGTGTTCCGGTGCTCCGTAAAATCCTCGAAGATAAGTTATTGGAGCCCGTCCTCACCCAAGACCTACAAAGTCATCATCCGCTCGGGCGAAGATACAGTCAGCGACGAGATAGGCTTCCGCGACATACGCGTCGACGGAACGTCCATCCTTTTGAACGGAAAGCCTTTCTTCGCGAAGAGCGTCTCGTTCCACGAAGAGATTCCGCAGCGTATGGGACGTGCCTGCACGGCCGAAGATGCGGCTTACCTGATCGGGGAGGCGAAGGCTCTTGGTGCCAATATGGTTCGCCTTGCCCATTACCCGCAGAACGAATACATAGTGCGTCTTGCCGAGCGGGAGGGCATCGTGCTCTGGGAGGAGATTCCTCTCTGGCAGAAAATCAAGTTCTCCGACGAGGCTACTCTTGCGAAGGCACTCGATATGTACAGCGCCATGCTCTACCGCGACCGCAACCGCTGCAACATATGCTTCTGGGGCATCGCAAACGAGACAAGGCCTGCCGAGGACAGGAACGCTTTCCTGACAGCGCTGCTCGACAACGCCAGGAGCATCGACAACACCCGTCTCTATACACTTGCCGACGATATCGCCGACTATAATCCTGAATCGGGTATCGTGGAGATGAGCGATCCGATGATTGACAAGGTCGATGTCGTTGCAATCAACAAATATCTCGGCTGGTATGCGAAGTGGACTTCGGCGCCTGCCGATATGAAGTGGAACGTCGCTCCCGGAAAGCCGCTCATCATCTCCGAATTCGGCGGCGAGGCTCTTTTCGGCCGCCATGGTGACGAGAACGTCGCTTCGAGCTGGAGCGAAGAGTACCAGGCCAAACTGTACCGCGACAACCTTGCCGCATTCGCCAACATAGATAACCTTGCCGGCATCTCGCCCTGGGTTCTGTTCGACTTCCGCTCACCGAGGCGCTGCCTGCCCGGCTTGCAGGACGGCTGGAACCGCAAGGGTCTTCTCTCCGACCAGGGAGAAAGGAAGATGTCCTGGTATATAATAAGCGAATACTACAGACATAAATAATAACACAATGAAAACCAAAGAGTTTTACGTTGAGCCTTCAGCGAAGGTTGTCAATGTCGGCACGGCCGAAGTGCTGTGCGGGTCAACCCTCTCCGGGCCCGGGACCGAGAAGTTCGAAGATGGAGATGAGAACATACTAATATTTCAAATGTAGGGCGCTATGAAGAAATCAGTATTTTTTATCCTTGCAGCTGCAATCTGCGCCGCATCCTGCGATATGAAAATCGGTGTGGAACCCGTAAAGCCCGCCACCGCCGGCAGAACATTTACCGCTACAATGGAGAGAGTCACCAAGACCGACCTTGACAACCTGTCGCCGGTTTGGACCGAAGGGGACAGCATAAGCGTATTCGATGCCAATGGCACCAATTTCAAATTCATCGCCACAGGGTCCGGTTCTTCCGTAGAATTCGCACAGTCCGAAGACACCCCTGGCGATATGGCCGGAGATGAATTCTATGCCGTTTACCCCTATTGCGACACCCTCGTATTTGACAGCGGTTCCGTAACTCTCGCGACACCTCTTTCTCACACTGTTATGGGAACGGCATTCACTTCAGCGAAGGCCGCTGTGATGACCGCTCATACCACCGGAGATGAATTGAACTTCAAGAACCTCTGCTCTCTGATCAGCTTTACCATTCCGGAAGGGCTTGGCGCAACTGAAATTTACATCTACGCCTCAGGCCAGCTTCTTGCCGGAACAGTTACCGCAACAATTGCCGATGACGGCACACCCACCGCTTCCGCCCCCACGACCGGAGATGGAATCAACCTTGTCGCAAGCTCTGAAACAATCGGTGCAGGAACATATTACATGCCTGTAATCCCCGGCTCTTACACCAGTTTGCGAGTGAAACTCACCTATGCCGAAGAAAGTGGCCACGGAGTTACCGTTTCCGATGCTTTCAGCCTCAATGCCTTCACAGCAGCACGCAACAAGGTGAACAGCATAGGAACCCTTTATGACACCCGCAGCTGGTTCAAATGGCTCACCCTTGAAGACGGAGCCCTGCCCGGGTCCAATATTCTCTCTACCGACAGGGCCGGCACATTCTCCGTTGTCGAAAATCCCCTCAAGAATTCTGACAACTCAAGCGAACACGTCCTTCAGCAGGCCATAACGGGAACAGGTTCGACATCGGGATACTACACCATTCTGTTCAGCGGAATCAATTCATCCATATTGGGGAGGGCAACTTCCTTCAAATTCAACATATACCTGGCTACAACTGCCAATGGAGGCAATAAGTATTACCCCCAGGGCCGTTTCAACGGAGCCTCCGCGAACCAGGTATTCCCGGCAAGAATCAACGGCATCTCTCCTGCAGACGGCACATTCACAAAAGCCGAGATGACAGCGGCCTACAACTGGGACGGATGGAACGTAATTGAGTTCGACGCTTCCCAGATAGGCAAGACATCGTTCAAGGACATCTCATCATTCATGCCCCGTCCGACTCTGTGGTCGACAGGCTCGAATGCAAATGGCCCCCTGACGTTGTACTACGACAACTTCGGTTTCGGATTCGACAAAAACTGATACTATTTACCTATCAACATAATATTCATCAAGTATGAAAAAATCAATTCTTCTGGCAGCCGCGGCGCTTCTTTGCCTTGCCGCCTGCAAAGACAACAAAACTCCTCAGGGGCCCGAACCGCCCAAGGGAGAAAGATTCACAGCCACCCTCGAGACTCTTACCAAGACAAGTGTTCAGGAAGGCCAGCTCCGCTGGGAGGAAGGCGACTCGGTAAGTATCTTCGACGCGGACGGAAAGCACTTCAAGTTCATCGCATCCAAGAGCGGAGCAGAGACTGAACTCATTCAGTCTGAAGAGACTCCCGACGACCTCAACCTCGAAGGCGCCATCTATGCAGTTTATCCCTACTGCGACACAACCGAATTCGACCACGGTGACGTTGTGATTACAATGCCTACCACCCGTCAGTTCGCAAGCAACAGCCTCTCTTCCACCAAGGCAAGCATTATGACCGCGATGACCGTCGACAAGACACTTGCGTTCAAGAACCTCTGCAGCTACCTCGAGGTTGACCTTGCCGAGAACACGAACATTACCGATGCATACGTTTATGCAGGCTTTACCGAAGGCGAGGAGCACGCCATTGCCGGAAAAGTCAAGGTTGAAATCACTTCCGAAGGCACTCCCACCGTCAGGGAAATCCTTGAGGCGGACGGCATCAATATCTTCTCTGCCAATGAGTCGGGCATTATCCCTGCAGGCAAGTACTACATCCCCGTTCTCCCCGGAAACTACAACAACATCAGGGCTAAGCTCAACTACGCAGCCGAAGACATCAACGAGACCGTGAACGCTTCCGATATATTCAAACTCGGTCCTTTCGCCGCAGAGAGGAACAAGGTCGTGTACATCGGTGAGGTTTACGACACACGCGACTGGTTCAAGTGGCTCACATTCGAGGACGGCAATTTCCCCGAGTACAACATCTCATCAGACCACGCCGGAACATTCGATATCGTAAGCAACCCCTGCTCCTGCGAGATGAACAGCAGCGCAAAGTGCCTTGCCCAGGAAATCACCAGCAAGAGTTCAGGCTACTTCACAATCGCGCCTATGCCCAAGGGAGCGACTCCCTGGAAGATCAATTCCAGCACGCTCAAACGCTGCCTTGGCATCAAGCTCAACATCTACATCGGCGGCAACGACGACCTGAAGTTCTATCCCCGTCTCAAGTTCTCTGCCGGAACCGCATATCTTCCCGCCAGAATCAACGGACAGGCCCCTGCCGGTGCCGACTGGACTCAGGACGAGCTTGACGCAGTTTACAATTGGGACTCCTGGAACGAGGTCGAGTTCTACGCAAGCCAGAAGGCTCTTGAGAACCTCGAAACCGTTGACGGCTATCTGTTCCGTCCTACCGTCGCATTCGATGACACCAATATGACTCCCGGAGCAAGCGGTTCGATGGTTGTATATTACGACAACATCGGCTACACTTTCAGGGCCCTCGAATAAGATATGTAATGGATGGCGCGCTTAATAGCGCCAGGCCAAACACAAAAAAGAGGTCGACTGGAACGGTCGGCCTCTTGTCATTTTACACAGGCGAGTTGCCAGCGGACGAAGTGCTAGCGAATCGTGCCACCCCTACTGCATATAGTAGCTGATGAGGCGGACGAGCAGGTCGTTTAACTGCTCTACTTCGAAGTCACCCACCGAAGCCTCGAGATGGTCGTCACCGACGCCGCTGTCATTGGTAATGAACACATAGGTGCCGGAAGTGGCGATAGCGAACGAACGGAGCATCGCCTCGGTGGAAATGTCAACGCCGCTGGCAGCCACGGGAATAATCTTGATTCCGTTTGCTGCAAAACGGTCTATCGACTTGTGAAGGCTCTCCGTAACACCCTTCTGATTCAGGTGTGCGGGCGCGTCAAGCAGCAGGAAGGCCAGTTTTGTCGAGGCATCCTCCTTCCAGGAAAGTTTCTGCAGAGTGTTCTCAAGTGCCGTATGAACGGCTTCGGGATAATCTCCGCCGCCAAATGCCGACTGCTTGGCAATAAACGCCGCCGTAGCGCTCAGATCCGCCGTGAAATTGGACTCGCGGGTAAGATAGTCATCGCCCTCGTCGCGGTAGAAAAGCGCGGCGGTGCGGATGTTCCTTCCGCTGTCAAAGGCCTGAACCTTTGTGATTATGTCAGTAAGGTCGCTCTTGAGGAAATCGATTTCATCCGACATCGAGCCGGTGGCATCCACAACAAATGCGATTTCGACATCATCCGTGACACTGCTGTGCTTGATCAGAGGATATTCGTTACAGAAGACCTCTCCCTGGTTGCCGTATGTTGAAACGACAGGATTTCCAAGCTGGAAGCCGTCGATACGTATCGTCAGCGACGAATCGGCCGGGGTACTGCTGAAAAGGACGGTATCCCTCCGCGGGCCGACGCCGACAGCGCCTCCGTCCGGTTCATAAAGCCCTGCCCAGAGGTTGGCGCAGCCGAGCCGGTCGGTCTTTGCCGTCCACAGAACCTCTTCTCCTTTCAGGAGTTCCACTTCGAGTCCGCCCACAGGGCCGTTGAAATCGTTCACCTTGACAAGTACCCTGCCGGCAGTATTGAATCCCCAGTCGGCTACACACTTGGCGAAATTCTGATTCTGGCCGAGAAGATTGCCCCAGAAATCCCAGTGGTCAAGGTCGTTCCATTCGCCGGCGGTCACGATTCCGGCCTGGCTGTTGCCGGAACCTTCGCCGGGCGACTTGGGAGCATCTCCGCTTGCGGATGGGGACATTTCGTCCAAGGCATCCCCTCTTGCGCAGCCGGAAATCATAGTTCCAGCACAAAGCAGTGCGGCAAATAAAAGTAAAATCGAGTAATGTTTCATATTCTCATTCAGCTTTGGCCGATTCGGCCGGATCGATATGCGAAATATAATGCGCCCCTATTGCCAGCAGACCCATGATTACTGCAAATGCGAGAATATCGGCACCCAGGATGGGCAGCATATTCAGGCGCACGGGTACGAAACTTACGAAATAGTTGGCAGGATTGAGTTTCAGAACGTGTGTGAGCATCTGAACGGCACATAGCGAGAGCGTTGCGGCATTGCCTATCAGCAGCCCGAGCCCGACCTGCCGGCCCGAGATGCGCAGGTAGACCCTGCGAACGTCGCGGTCTGCCATTCCCATCGCCTTGAGCATACCTATCGTGGGCACGCTCCGCATCAGGAGAATCAGCAGCGAGCTTATCATATTGAACCCTGCCACAATGCTCATCAGAATGAGTATCACCGCAACATTCACGTCTATTACGTCAAGCCAGTCGAAAAGCATCCTGTAACGGTCGGGAGCGGATGTCACAAGCAGGCGCGGCTCGTCGGGAGCGGAAGAAGTCATTGCGAGTACTGCTATCTCGTCGGCCTTGGCGCGCATGAGCGAAGGCTTGTCGAGCCCCGGGCGAAGACGCACTTCCAAAAGAGCGGCCTGGTCTTCGGCCATTGCGCCGATTCTGCGCAGGTCGTCAATCCCGCAGCGGACGACAGGGGCCTTCTCGACATCCACACCCGGGTCGTAGGTGCTGCGGACGGTGAACTTCCGGGCCTTTACGTTTTCGTCGACGAAGTAGCATAGAAGTTTGTCTCCGGGCCCGATGCCGAGCTGCGAAGCGAGCCTCTCCGGGATATCTGCCTGAAGTCCGCCGATACCCGGCCAGCTCTTGAAAAGAGCGCCCTCGATGCGGCCTTCGGCTTTGATTATTCCGCCACGGCACACCGCCGGTGTAATGCTTTCCACGCCTGAGACGGCAAGCAGTTCCCCGGAGAAAGACGGCTCAGCCGGGATGCTCTGCCCCCCGCCGAGAAGGTCGGCATCGAGCCCGCTGAGCACAATGTCGGCGCTGAATTCGCGCACCGAGCGGCTTATCTCGCTGCGGAATCCGCCGGCCACCGCAACGGCGACAATCATCACGAACGACGACACCGCCGTCGCTGTGAGGGCCGTCGCTCCTTTGAAACGGAGCTTGCGGGCTATGAAGGCATCAGCTTTCATACGAGTCTAGAACGTTCCGACCTTGCGGTTGCGGATAGGAGAAGTGTAGAATGGCCACCAGACGCCGAACTTCAGGCTCTGCACGCGTCCGTTGGTGATAATCTGCCTGTGAGCCGAGAAGTAGTCGGGCCTGTCGAGAGGCCATCCTTCGCCCACATTCTGGAACTTGACGAACACGCACACCATTTTCCACTGAATGTTGACGAATGCGTCGAAATACGGACCGTTGGTGTATTTGCTTTCGTTCTGGTTATGGAACACACCCAGTTCGGGATTCCATTCGGGCGAGTACCAGGGAGTGTTGCACCACATATCGGCGCCTATCTGCATGTCCATCACACCCGGTTCGACCGGGAACTGAATGTACCAGCGAAGGTTTGCGGCCAAGGTTGGCAGAGGCAGAACCTCCTGATTGGAAGATACTTGCGCGAGAAGTCGGTTCTCAAGGAACAGGAAATTGCCTATCGAGAAGTCCTTGCGCACACTCGCCGACAGGACGCTCATTGCCGAGGTGTTCTGCGCGATCATTCCGTCCGTGCCGTAGTAGAGGTTCCCGTCGAGGAGGGCATAGCCCACGCGGGCGTTGAACTTCCAGTACGGGACATCGATCATACCCTCCAGTTTGGTCGTGGAGATGAGCGAGAAGTCCCTGTTCCACTTGTAGTTGGTGGTGTACGAATAGCGCTGGCTGAAAGTCGGGTTCATAAGGCTGGTCCCGAGCCTGGCTTCTATTGTCAGAGGCGATGTGCGCGCTTTGCGGAACGGATAGAAATGTGCGGCGATGCGCCCCGAAATGTCGGAATTGCCGGCATCGGCGCCGGCGAAGACCATATGTGCGCCGGCATTCCAGTCCATATAGTTACGCAGCTGCCCCCTGGCTCCGGCATAAGCGTAAACCGAATTCTCCTTGAGGTCCTCGCGTCCGTCGGCATAGTTGAAATTGTACTTGTGCAGATAGTCGCCGATTCCCACGTCAAGCTTGGAGAGTATGGCCTCGCTGCCCCAGGGCTGCAGACGGATATAGAGTTTGTTGTCGAGCCTCGTCTGGCCGAGGGAATCCTGCTGGGTGGTACCGTCGGGCAGGAATTCGCGCTGATAGCGGCTGAATTCGATGGAATGGCCGATGAATGCCGTGGTGATATCGGCAGTGCTGTCGGGCACAAAGGTGGAATCGCGCCGGGCCTTTATATCATTGATGAAGTTGAAGGGGATGCGCAGCTGCTGGTCGGCATAGAGAGTGGCCTTCTTGGACTTCGACATCGCGTTCTGGTAGCGTACCGGCACTTCGCGCGAATCGACCGTGGTGTCACGTATCCAGTAATTGTCGGTCTTGGACTCATCCCATACTCCACCATTTTCGCCGCGCTCCACGCTGTTGTGGATGAATCCGAAATCGGCCGAATAGCGCTTGCCCAGATAGTTCCACCCGGCAGCGAAGGTCTTGTTCTTGACCGATTCGTTCGCCAGCATTCCGCCACCTCCCCAACGCTCATAGAGGATGGAGAAATTCATCGCGGGAGTGATATTCTGGGTGGTTAGGATGCGCACATTGTCGGAAGCCTTGGCGGAGCCGGTGAAGAGAGTTCCCCAGTAGGCGAGCTCGGTATGCGGGGTCTTCGTGTTGTACTGCACCATCGTGGACGGAGAACAGGTCCAGGCCTCGTTGGGCTCCCAGAACTCGACACCCGTTACACTCTCACGGAGGAAGTAGTTGTAGTACTGGACGGGCGAACCGGCCACACCCAGCCAGGTGGCGTTGACATCCTTGCGCAGGAAGGCGTAATCGTGGAAGTGATAGTTCGCACTGGTATCGGGAATGAAAGGCTCCACATCCAGGAAATCGCGGTTCGGGGTCCATGCAAAAATGCGCTTGTACTGCATCGAGTCGGGTACGCAGTAGGTGTCGAGCACCCGCGGTGTGGCTTCGCGTATGGAATCGCGCACGGCCTTCTCATCTTCCTTGATGGCGTCGAGCGAGTCGCGAAGTTCCATCTTGCGCTTCTCCTTCTGCTCGTAGTCGTACTTCTTGCGGGCATCCTTGTCCAGCGAATTGTACCAGGCGAGGAAAGCCGCCCTGGCCTTGTCGGTGCTGTCGCGCAGGTACAGAGTGTCGATGCGGCGCATATCGAGCCACTCGCTCTCGGCCAGCAGCGAATCCTCGCGTGCGGCAAGCGAATCGTCCGCGCTGACCGCAATGCCCAGACGCGCCAGGCTCGAATCCATATATGTCCGGCCCGAGAGATCGAGACTGTCGCAGACAATCCTATGGGTCAGGGAATCGATGGTGGCCACGTAATATTTATAAAGGAAAGGGTCGGTTTCGCGGAGCGAATCGGGCACGGGTATGGTATCGCGCGCGGTCAGATGCGGCAAGGAGTCGAGGCTGTCAGATGTCTCCTCCCCGAAATCAAGGCTGTCGGGGCCCTGGTGCAGAAGGCTGTCGGCAATGGTGTAGGCCTCCAGATTTCCGCGCCGGGCGAGTTTGTATGATGCGACCGGATATGTGACCGTGTCGGGAGCTGCCTGCCACGAAGGCAGCCGTGATGCCCCCGGAGCGGCATTGCCGGGCAGAACCGCGACTATCAGGGCAAGGCCCAGAATCACCGGAAGGATATATCTCGAAGCGCGTTCTTTCATCATTTGACAAGATAGAGGTCGTCGCCGCTGCATGTGAAGCGGTATCGTTCGCGGGCATACTTCTCCAGGGAATCGCGGTTGTGCGTGAGGTCATAGATGCGTTCATCCATACGCTTGAGCGTCTTCTCTCCTTCCCTGAGTTCGACTTTCTGCCGGTGAATGGTCAGTCCCGCACCGGCCCACTGGACGAGGTTATCCTTCTTGAACAGCAGAAAAACCAGAAACAGGCTTCCGGCCACTATCGCAGTGCGCACGAACGAGCGCTCGGGACGGTGGGCCCCATCCTCCGAACGCTTCCATAGCCTGTGGTATATCTGCTTCTTTGCCATTCGCGCAAATTTAGTTAAATTTGCTCGGTTTATTGCAAAAAACATATTTATGAAACCTACACTTCTCGTTCTTGCCGCCGGTATGGGCAGCCGCTATGGCGGACTCAAACAGATGGACGGCCTCGGCCCCAATGGCGAAACCATTATCGACTATTCAATCCACGACGCTGTAAAAGCCGGTTTCGGCAAGGTTGTTTACATAGTTCGCGAACATTTCAAGGATCAGATGGAAGAGCACGTCAAAGCGAAATACGCCTCAGTAAGGTGCAACGACGGCTCGCCCCTCGAATTCGCCTTCGTCACACAGGAACTCGACAAGATACCCGCCGGCTTCACGCTCAATCCCGAACGACAGAAACCCTGGGGAACAGCCCACGCCGTGCTCATGGCATCCGATGTAATCAATGAGCCCTTCGTCGTGATCAACGGCGACGACTTCTATGGCAGCGATTCCTTCCGCATTGCTGCCGAGTGGTGCCGCGAGCACGAGAACAGCCGCGGAGTATACGGAATCGTCGGTTTCGAACTCGACAACACCCTGAGCGAGTCGGGCGGCGTATCCAGAGGAATCTGTCATTACGACTCAGAGGGCCATCTGACCGACGTGGTCGAGCATCACAACGTAATGTTCGAGGCCGACGGCGTGCTGCGCGGAGACAACTCCGTTACCGGCGAGCATCTCGACCTGAATGCCAAGGATCTCTGTTCGATGAATATGTGGTGCTTCACACCCGATTATTTCAAGGCGTCCGAAGCCGTATTCGAATCGTTCCTCAAACAGAACATCAACGAACTCAAGAAGGAATTCTACATTCCTTTCGCAGTCGACAGTTTCATTAAGGCCGGCAGCGCATCGTGCGATGTCCTCGCCACTCCTTCACACTGGTTCGGAGTGACGTTCAAGGAAGACCGTCCCGCTGTTGTCGCCAAGTTCGCGCAGCTAGCTGCCGACGGCACCTACCCTTCTCCTCTATACGAAAACTGATCCCGATGTTCGACAGACTTAACTACTGCATCCCTGAAAGCAAGGGCTTGGGAGGCGCGTTCGAGTTCATCATCAAGATACTTCTTCTTTTTGGTGCCGGCACCTTGATGGGAGCTGTCGTGGCTATTGCCGTCAAAGGTATCTTCCCTGCCGGGCAGGAACTTGAATTCACCGAACTTGTCAGCTATCCTTTCATGTTCGTGCTGCTCATCCCCTGGGCCCTGCGCCGTTCGAAGCGCTTTTCGTCCCTGGCCGAAGGCCGCCCGGTAATGCCGGTCGACACTCCGCTCGGGAGCTTTGCAAAAGCGATTTGTCCGATTCTGGTCGTTTCGTTGGCAACGGTCTGTCTTGCCTTTGCGGGAGAATCTCTCACGAGCCTGCTGCCCCCTATGCCCGAGGCTCTCAAACAGGCAATGGAAGCCCTCACGCAGGGTAACCTGTTTGTGAATCTGCTCTGCGTTTCGGTGATGGCGCCCGTTCTCGAGGAACTGCTCTGCCGCGGTCTCGTAATGCGCGGACTGATTGTACGCGGAGCGAAACCTTGGGTTGCGATAGTTGTCTCGGCGTTGTTCTTCGCCTTCATCCACATGAACATCTGGCAGGCGCTGAATGCCTTCCTGCTCGGATGCCTCTTCGGATATGTTTACTACCGCAGCGGTTCGCTCAAGCTCACGATGGTGATGCACTGCGTCAACAACACCCTTTCGCTCTGCCTTTCGCGCATACCCGGTTTTGAAGATGCCGAAGGCTTTATGGACGTGATGCCAGCAGGATGGTACTGGGGTGCATTCGCCGTCGCTATCGTTCTGCTGGCCGTATGCATACGGTATTTTGCCCGTAAAAAAGAATGCTGATAGTTCTCGAAGGTCTCGACGGCGCCGGAAAATCGACGCAGGTACGCATGCTGAAGGATTATCTCCAGCAGCGGTTGGGAGCACTGCGCTACATCCATTTCCCCCGCTATGACGCCCCGGTTTACGGCGACCTGATTGCCCGATTCCTCAAAGGCGACTTCGGTGCGCTTGAGAGCGTGCACCCGCAACTGGTGGCCCTTCTCTTCGCGGAAGACCGTCACGGGGCGGCTCCGCAGATACACGAGGCTCTTTCCCGCGGGGAGACGGTTCTTCTGGACCGCTACGTCTATTCGAACATTGCCTACCAGTGCGCCAAACTTGCTTCCGAAAACGAGGCCGAGGCCTTGCGCCACTGGATCTTCGATACAGAATTCGGCCTTTTCGGCGAACCCAGGCCTGACCTGAACATCTTCCTCAACGTTCCCATCGGTTTCGTCGAGAACAATCTGGCTTCCGCGCGTCGCGGTACGGACCGGAATTATCTTCAGGGCGCATCCGACATACACGAAGCCGATATCGCCTTCCAGCGCCGCGTGAGGGATATGTACCTCCGCCAGGCCGCCGAAGACCCGTCGCTTACCGTCGTCGACTGCAGCGACCCCGAAGGACGCATGCTCACCTCCGACAGGATTTTCGAAAAGATACGGGCGCTGGTTGATGCCACGCTCACGAAAGACGAATGAACCGCTTGCTCGAGTCCCTGCGCCGTCCGGCCGCCGCTCTGATAGGGGCGGTGTTCCTTGTTTCCGGCTTATTCAAGTTGCTGGACCCGACAGGCACGGCGCTCATCGTGAGCGAGTATTTCAAATTCCTGCACCTGGATTTCCTCAACAGCTTTTCGCGTGCCTTCGGGCTGGCTCTTTCACTGCTCGAGTCGCTGACCGGCGCAGCCCTGCTGGCCGGAGTCTGGCGCAAGTGGGTGATCCTGCTGGCCGGAGCGATGGGCGCATTCTTTACAGTGGTGACTCTGGTGCTGCTTATCGTCAATCCCGAAATGGACTGCGGCTGCTTCGGGCAGATGATTCACCTTACCCATCTGCAGAGTTTTCTAAAGAACGTAGTTCTGATGCTGCTCTGGGCCCTTGCCGCCTTCCCTCTTTGCGACATAGGCGCGCCGCGCTCAAGCAAATACGTTTCGTTCTCGGTGGTTGCCGCGGCAATCGTGTGGTTCGGAATAAGTTCGCTCTTTTCGCTGCCGCTGATTGACAAGACCGATCTTGCCATAGGAGTCGAGTTGAGTGCGTCGGATGACGACACTCCGCTTTTGAGCATATGCGATTTTGACGGGAATTACTGCGAAGACATTCTGCAGGAAGGTCCAGTGATGGTGATTTCGGTTTACGATGCGGCAGGGACCTCATCCGCCGGGGCTTCAACGGCTGGAATTTCAACTACCGGGGCTTCAGCTGCCGGGGCTTCAACTGCCGGGGTTTCAGCGACTGGGACTTCAGCTGGCGGGGCTTCAGCGACTGGGACTTCAACTGCCGGGGCTTCAGCTGCAGGGATTTCAGCGACTGGGTCTT
>JAZLKT010000115.1:0-21810 GCA_045597785.1 Candidatus Cryptobacteroides sp. | reverse complement strand
ATATAAGTCCGGTGGCTGCGGAGCGGCCACCAGGGACCACGCGGAACGCCGCTTCTGCGGCGCCGCCGGACCTACCGGACCGGCCGGGGGTTTGGGGCGGGGCCCCATTCAATGAAAGCCAGGGGGCACGCGAAAAGCACGCCTCGAAAGGCCTCCTTCGCGTGGTCCCTGTAGGGCATGATCCTACGACTCCCTGATTATGAGTCAGGTGCTCTAACCAACTGAGCTAAGGGACCTGGTATTTGCAGCGCCGCTGGGGCGGAGGCCCTGACGGCACTGCAAAGATAATAATTTTATCAAACTTTGATCTCGACATCCACACCGGCGGGGAGCTCGAGCTTCATGAGAGCGTCAACAGTCTTGGTGTTGCTCTCGTCAATCTCGAGAAGCCTGCAGTAGGTGTCAAGCTCAAACTGCTCGCGGGCCTTCTTGTTAACGAAGGTCGAGCGGTTGACCGTGAAGATCTTCTTGTTGGTGGGAAGAGGAATGGGTCCGTTGACCTTCGCACCTGTAGACTTCACTGTGTCAACGATCTTTGCCGCAGACTTGTCCACGAGCATATGATCGAATGATTTGAGTTTAATTCTGATTTTCTGGCTCATATTAACAATTTTACTTTATTATTCATCATCATCGGAGCTCCTGTAACCGCTCTTTTCGATTATGTCCTTGGCCATCGCGGCAGGCACCTCGGCATAATGATCGAATGTCATTGTGCTTGTGGCACGCCCCGATGAAAGGGTGCGCAGAACCGTAACGTAACCGAACTGCTCTGCGAGAGGAACGAAGGCCTTGACGATACGCGCTCCGTTGGCAGTGCTGTCCATTGCGACAATCTGACCGCGACGGCGGTTGAGATCACCAACGATATCTCCCATATAGTCCTCGGGAGTAACGACCTCGAGGTTCATGATGGGCTCGAGAAGGACAGGTTTGCACTTGGGGCAGGCATGACGGAATGCCATACGTCCCGCAAGTTCGAATGAAAGCTGGTCGGAATCGACGGGGTGATAGGAACCGTCAAGGAGGGTAACCTTAAGAGACTGCACTTCATAGCCGGCAAGACATCCGTTGGACATTGCCGACTGGAAGCCTTTCTCGACACAGGGAACAAACTCCTTGGGTACATTTCCGCCCTTGACCTGGTTGTCGAACTGAAGTCCGGTAACACCTTCGTCGGCGGGTCCGATTTCAACGATAATGTCGGCGAACTTACCACGGCCACCGGTCTGCTTCTTGAAGAGCTCGCGGTGCTGGATGGAAGAAGTAATCGCCTCTTTGTAGTTAACCTGGGGAGCACCCTGGTTGATATCCACGCCGAATTCGCGGCGCAGACGGTCAACGATGATGTCAAGGTGGAGCTCACCCATACCGCTGATTACGGTCTGACCGGTTTCGTGGTCGGACTTGACGGTAAAGGTAGGATCCTCCTCGGCAAGTTTTGCGAGGGCGATTCCAAGTTTGTCCAGGTCTTTCTGGGTTTTGGGCTCGACAGCGATACCGATAACGGGATCGGGGAATTCCATACTCTCGAGAGTGATGGGATTGGACTCGACACAGATGGTATCACCTGTACGGAGATCTTTGAATCCGACCGCTGCGCAGATGTCTCCAGCCTCAACGAACTCGATAGGGTTCTGATGATTGGAGTGCATCTGATACAGGCGGGCGACCCTCTCCTTCTTGCCGCTGCGCACGTTGTAAACATACGAACCTGCGTCCAGGCGGCCGGAATAGGCCCTGAGGAATGCAAGACGGCCGACGAACGGGTCAGTGGCAATCTTGAACACCAGCGCGCAGAAAGGTTCTTCTGCAGCGGGCATACGCTCGATTTCAGCACCGGTCGAAGGATTCTTTCCGCTAACCGAGCCTTTGTCGAGGGGAGACGGGAGATAACGCATCACCGCGTCGAGGAGGAACTGGACGCCCTTGTTCTTGAACGAAGAACCGCAGCAGGCGGGAACAATCTGCATATTGATCGTACCCTTGCGCAGAGCCGCGATTATCTCCTCGTCAGAGAGGGAGTCGGGATCCTCAAAATACTTTTCCATCAAGGTCTCATCGCATTCGGCGGCAGTCTCTACGAGCTTGTCGCGCCAGATTGCGACTTCGTCCGCCATCTCGGCGGGCACGTCCTTGATTTCGTAGTTAACCAGATCTTCGCTGGAATTGTAATAAATAGCCTTCCTGGCAATGAGGTCAACGATACCGAGGAACTTGTCTTCCGAACCTATCGGCAGACAGAGAGGCACGGCCGTGGCCCCGAGCTTGGTCTTGATTTCTTCGACAACGGCGAGGAAGTCGGCGCCGACGCGGTCCATCTTGTTGATGTACGCAATCTTCGGAACCCTGTACTTGTCAGCCTGACGCCATACGGTCTCAGACTGGGGCTGTACCCTTCCCACGGCACAGAACGTAGCAATCGTACCGTCAAGGATACGGAGAGAACGCTCAACCTCAACGGTGAAGTCAACGTGGCCCGGAGTGTCTATCAGGTTGATCTGATAGGTGTCTCCCTGATAGTGCCAGAATGCGGTGGTGGCGGCAGAAGTGATGGTAATACCCCTCTCCTGCTCCTGGACCATCCAGTCCATTGTGGCAGCACCCTCGTGAACCTCGCCGATCTTGTGCGTCTTTCCCGTGTAGTACAGGATACGTTCCGATGTCGTTGTCTTGCCGGCATCGATGTGGGCCATGATGCCGATGTTGCGTGTAAACTTGAGATCTCGCTTACCCATCTAACTAATCGTACTTTTTTAGAAGCGGAAATGTGCGAAAGCCTTGTTGGCTTCAGCCATTTTGTGCATGTCCTCCTTACGCTTGACAGCACCACCTTCATTGTTGTAAGCGGCAACGATCTCTGCACACAGTTTTTCTGCCATAGAGCGGCCGGAGCGCTTGCGGGCATAAGCTATCACGTTCTTCATCGAAAGTGAAACTTTCCTCTCCGGGCGCAGCTCTGTAGGCACCTGGAAGTTGGCACCGCCGATACGCTTCGATTTCACCTCAATCTGGGGTGTTGCGTTCTCGAGAGCCTTCCTCCAAATATCCAGAGGAGCCAGTTCAGAATCTTTCACCTTCTCGCCTACCATGTCAATGGCATCGTAAAAAATAGAATACGCGATACTCTTCTTCCCCTGCAGCATAAGATTGTTCACGAAACGTGTAACCTCCACGTCGTGAAACTTAGGATCAGGAAGTAGAATCCTCTTCTTTGGCTTTGATTTTCTCATTTTTTTGAAAAATTAAATTGTAAAAACACCCACAGGCTTACTTCTTAGGCTTCTTGGCGCCGTAGAGGGAACGGGACTGGGTCCTTCCTTCCACGCCTGCCGTATCCAAAGCGCCCCTGAGGATGTGATAGCGTACACCGGGGAGGTCCTTCACACGACCGCCGCGAACAAGCACGATGCTGTGTTCCTGCAGGTTGTGACCTTCGCCGGGGATGTAGGCATTGACCTCTTTGGCATTGGTGAGACGTACACGGGCAACCTTACGCATTGCTGAGTTAGGTTTCTTAGGTGTTGTTGTGTACACACGTACGCACACGCCACGCTTCTGAGGGCAAGCATCCAACGCACGGGATTTCGATTTAACCTCGAGATCCTGACGTCCTTTGCGAACCAATTGTTGAATTGTAGGCATAATTGTTAGTAATAAAATTTAAAACCCCCTTTTTTACAAGGGGGTGCAAAGGTAAGAAAAATTATTTGATTTCCTATCGGTAAAGCGCAAATTCGATGTCTTTCTCGGCGCGGGCCTTGAGATTGGCGTTCCCGGAAGCCTTTTCAAGGTACTTCTTCACACCGTCGGCGTCGTTCCTGCGGGCAGCGATGATGGCCTTGAGGTAGCTGCTGCAAGGGCACTCGCAGTTAATTATCGAGTCGGCAGCATCGACATTGCCGCAAAGAAGCTGTGCGAGAGCCTCGTTGAAAGAACCTGTTCCCTCGAGTTTTGCAGCGGCATCCTCGTACTGACCCTTGTCGATGAGGATGTATCCCATTCCAACGGCAGCCTCGGGAAGACCGCTCTGCTCGAAGAGGCTGTAAGCCTCGTCGCGGTTGCCCTTCGTGATGGCGATTGCACCGCGGAGGTTGATGGCATCGGGCTCGTCGCCGAGTTTCGAAGCGTACATCTCGGCATCATCCACATTGCCCTCACCAAGGGCGATGACTGCAAGGCCATAGGCCGCATTAACCGAAGCGTAATTCTTGAACGCCTCGTCGAAGTAACCCTTCTTCTCGGCAAGGTCGTCGGTGGTGGCGGCAAGGTGCAGAAGCTGGATTTCGTCCATAACCTGCCCTGCGGCCTTCATCTCCTTGAGTTCCTCGGAAGTGTAGTTCACGAAATCGTAGTTGACTACATATACCGAGCGGCGGAGTTCGGGAAGCACGTCTTTCTTGAGTTCGTAGTAAACACTGCTGATATTGCGTATCTCCTCCTCGCGGCGGGCAGGGTCGTCATACATCGAAAGAACGCGGATGATGAGGCCCTTGTCGGCGATATCGGAAGAATCGACGGCCGACTTGAAGCCTTCCCAGTCCTGGCCGAGGCTCTCGATGCTGGGAGCGTCGAGTTTCACACCGCGGGTCATCGGGGTCCACTTGTCGCGTGCCGAAACGGCGCGGTGCTGCGAGAGACGGTCGTTGAACGCCTCACCGCCTTCGGGCGAAGCATAAGCGAGGATCTGGCTGTTGCGCAGAATGATACGGGGATTGGCGGCAAGTTCCTTAATGGCCTTGTCGTATTTGTGAACGGACTCGCGGTTGCGGGCCGAAGGCTCGATTACGGCCGAGCTCTGCTCGAAATAAACCTGCGCATCGGAGTGCATGTGCAGAGTGTCCTGATATTCGTCAGCCCTGAAGTTGAGGGCGAACTTGGGATGGGCGAGCATGTAGGTGGTGTTCACACCGTCGGCAATCTTGACGGAGGGCAGCGCGAGGCGCTTCTTGCCATCCTTTCCGAACACGGCCGTGCTGCGGAGTTCGAGGTATGACTGCTCCATACCCTTCACATAGGTGAAGTGTGCCGAAGCGTTGAGGGTATCGCCCTTTGCGGAGACTACGGGATAGTTGTCCTTCACCTTCTGGCCCTGGAAGCGGATTGTATCTGATGTGCTTTCGCCTCCGTCATAAACGATGGCGGGTACGATTTCCATAATTACCTTGGGGTTGAAATACTTCTCGGGGAAGACGAAGTTGATTGCGGCGTCGATGTTCTTGTCGATGCACACAAGGACCTCGGGCTCGCAGGTGACCGCGAGATTCTGGCCCTGCTCCATCTGCTTCGAGGGAGAACCGCAGGATGCTGCTGCAAGGGCAAGAGCTGCGAGGATGATGATTCTGAATGTTTTCATATCTGATTTTCTGTTTTTTCCGCCTGCAAAGATAAAAATATTACGCGAAGTTACGAAACCTTGGAATCGCAGTACACACAGCGCACCACACCCTCGGCCGTCCGGTGGAAGAGGCCTTCGACCTTTTCGTGGTTGCAGATGCATTTGGCGTTGTGGCAGTGAAGGGCAGGGTCGGTGAAGCGCTCCGGATGGGCGGGCATGCCGTGAGCCGGGTCGTCCTTCCATTGGAGAAGGTTATAGATGAGCGACATCCTCACGAACTTGCCGTTCTCGACCTGGCGGAAATAGGCTGCGCGGGGGTCGGCGTCCACCTCGGGCAGAATCTCGTTCACGCGCGGGAGCGGGTGCAGCACGGCCATGCGGGGCTTCGCGAGGGCCATCTTCGCCGAATTGAGCACAAAGCTGTCCTTCACGCGCTCGAACTCCTCCTCGTCGAGGAAACGTTCTTTCTGAACGCGCGTCATATAAAGGATGTCCAGTTCGCCCATCACCTCTTCGATTGTGCGCACCTCGCGCCAGTCGAGGCCGGCCTCGGCGCACACATCCTGTTTGATATAGTCGGGCAGGCGCAGTTCGTCGGGAGCGATGAGGATTATCTTCACGTCGCGATAGCGGCTGAGGGCCTTGATGAGCGAATGAACGGTGCGGCCGAACTTCAGATCACCGCAGAAGCCGATGGTGATGCCGTCGATGCGGCCAATCTCGCGCTTGATGGTGAGAAGGTCAGTGAGTGTCTGGGTCGGATGGGCGTGCGAACCGTCGCCGGCATTGATAATGGGCACTTTCGACACCCTCGAAGCCACGAACGGCGCGCCTTCGAGCGGGTGGCGCATTGCTATCACATCAACGAAATTGCCCACCACGCGCGTAGTGTCCTCGACCGTTTCGCCTTTGCTTACCGAACTGTTGCGGGCATCGGAAAAGCCGAGCACATTGCCTCCGAGTTCCATCATCGCGGCGGTGAAACTGAGCCTTGTACGTGTACTGGGTTCATAGAAGAGGGTCGCAAGCTTGCCATAGCGAAGGGCGTCGTGCCAGGCGGCGCGGTCGGCGATAATCTTCTCGGCGAAAGAGACTATATAGTCGGTCTCTTCGCGCGTGAGGTCGGTAGGGTCGATGAGATGTTTCATAATGAGTCGCGGAATTCGAGCACGGCTGAGCGCTGTGCCGCTGTGATATAATTCTTTTCGACGGCCACGTCCACGAGGACGTCCAGATTCGAGAGCGAGACGTTCTTCACCCCGGCGGCAGCGAGCCTCTCGAGGCCTTTGCGCAGGCCGTAGGTGAATATGCTCACGACTCCCAGGACCTCGGCGCCGGCCTCGCGCAAAGCATCGACCACGTCGATGACGCTGCCGCCGGTGGAAATGAGATCTTCGATGACCACCACCTTGGCACCGCTCTCCAGGCGGCCTTCTATCTTGTTGCCGCGTCCGTGGCTCTTGGCTTCGGCACGCACATAGCCCATAGGCATACCGAGTATGGTCGCGGCAATGGCGGCATGTGCAATGCCGGCCGTACTGGTACCCATAAGCACCTCCGCCTCAGGATAAGCGGCCTTGACGGTGGCGGCGATGGCCCTCTCGACAACTTCCCTTGCCGCCGGAGCGGTAAGTATGAGGCGGTTGTCGCAGTAGATGGGGCTCTTTATGCCGCTGGCCCAGGTGAAGGGCTCATCGGGGCGCAGGAACACGGCCCGTATCGAAAGCAGCTGTTCGGCAATTTTCCTTTCCATATATATTATAATGTTAAGAATTCTTCAATGCAGCGCAGGTATGCGGCCACGGGATCGGCGGCAGCGGTGACGGGGCGGCCCACCACTATGAAGTCGGAGCCGATTTCGCGGGCACGGGCGGGAGTGGTGATGCGCACCTGGTCGTCGGCTGCGGCATCGGCGAAGCGTATCCCCGGAGTCACGGCAAGAAAGCCCTTCCCGCAACGCTCCTTCACGAGTGATGCCTCGAGCGGAGAACAAACCACTCCGTCAAGCCCGGCCTCCTTCGCATTCGCGGCATAGTGGGCAATCACTTCGCCTATGGGGGCGTCGACGAGGAGGTCGCGACGCATCCTCTCCTCGCTGGTTGAGGTGAGCTGCGTGACAGCCACAAGCAGAGGGCGCGTCCCGTCCGGGCGGGTAAGGCCTTCGAGCGCGGCCTTCATCATCTCGACAGTACCCGACGCGTGCACGTTGGTCATATCAACGTCAAGCGCAGAAAGCACTTTCATCGTCTTTCGCACCGTATTCGGAATATCGTGCAGCTTGAGGTCAAGGAAAATCCTGTGACCGCGGGCCTTGATGGCACGCACTATCTCCGGGCCGGCTCCGTAAAAAAGCTCCATCCCTATCTTGACGAAAGGCTTCCTCTCGCACGCGGAGAACTTGTCGAGAAACGCCAGCACTTCGTCCGAACTGCTGAAGTCGCAGGCTATTATCACATCTTTCATGCTATTCCTATTATGGTATTGAGGTCATCTATTCCGTATTTGGCGGCAGCGGCAGGCAATTCGGCCACTATGCGGCTGCAGACCAGCGGGTCGCGCAGATTCTCGGCGCCCACCTGGACCGCAGTGGCTCCGGCCATCATCATCTCGAGCACGTCATCGGCACAGCTCACACCGCCACAGCCCATAATGGGCAGTCCGGGACACGCACGGGCGGCCTGGTTCACCATCCTCAGCGCGATGGGCAGAATGGCACGCCCGCTGAAGCCTCCGTAACGGGCGGCGACCACGGGACGGCGGGTCTTGAGGTCGATGCGCATACCAAGCACGGTATTGATGAGCGTAAGGCCGTCGGCCCCCGCATCGGCACAGGCGCGGGCGATGGCGGCGATATCTGTCACGTTCGGGCTGAGTTTCACGAACACGGGCTTGCCGGGACACACCGCCTTCACGGCAGATGTAACCGCAGCGGCGGCTTCGGGGTTCGAGCCGAACGCCATCCCTCCCCCGTGCACATTGGGACAGGAGATATTGACTTCGATAATATCCACATCGGCACTGGCGCCGGCTGCAGCGCAGCAGGCGGCATATTCATCTATGCTGAACCCGCTGATATTGGCTATCACGGGGCCCGAGTAAATCCTGCGCAGAGCGGGGATCTTCTCGCCGAGCACAGCCTTTATTCCGGGATTCTGGAGACCTACCGAGTTGATGAGGCCATCCGGGCACTCGGCTATCCGGGGGCACTCGTTGCCGTAGCGCGCCTCGAGCGTCGTTCCCTTGAGGGAAATGGCCCCCAGCAGGTTGAGGTCATACCATCCGGCCATCTCTGTGCCGAATCCGAAGGTTCCGCTGGCAGGGATGACGGGGTTTTTGAGGCTCACGCCGCAGAGTTTCACTTTGCTTACCATATTATCTCCTCCTTTTTGAAAACCGGACCGTCGGCACATACGCGCTTGGGGCCGGAGGCCGTCTTGCAGGTGCAACCATAACAGATTCCGCAGCCACAGCCCATGCGTTCCTCAAGCGAAGCTTCGCCGGGGGCGGAAGCCTTCCCGCACACGGCCTTCATCATAACCTTCGGGCCGCAAGTATAGAAATAATCGTATCCGCCATCGGGCATAGCATCGGTCACAAGGCCCTTGAGTCCGCAGGACCCGTCCATCGTAACCACCTCAACGCTGGCGCCGAGCGCCTCGAACTCATCGGAGAGAATCACGTCCGCCGCGGTATTGAAGCCCATTATCACCCTGACCTTGCGTCCCGCCTCAACCAGGTTTTTCGCAAGAGAGAACACCGGCGAAGCACCGAGCCCGCCGCAGACTATCAACGCCGAGCTATTGCACGCACCCGCATCGAAGCCGTTGCCGAGGCCTGTCAGCACATCCAGGCTCTGCCCGGGCGCCATACGGCCCATAGCTTCAGTACCTTTGCCGACCGCTTTGTACACGATGGTCATGGAGCCGGAGTCCCACTTTTGCACAGCGATGGGGCGGCGGAGGAAAAAGCCATCGAGGGCCACATCGACAAACTGGCCGGGGCGCGTAATGGCCGAAGTGTCCCCCTCAAGGCGCATCCTGTATACGCCGGGAGCGATGAGTTCGTTGTCCTTTATCGTGTAACAGGCCTGTTTCATGTTATTTGTATTCGGCGTCAATAGTTGATATTCCGAGAGTTATCTCTTCAAGCACATCCAGCAGAACCTTCACCGTCTCGAGGGCGGTGAACAGGGTGACGTTGTTCTCCACGGCGGCGCGCCTTATGCTGTAACCGTCGAGTCTCGTGCTGTGCTGGTTGATATCTATGGTATTGATTACATAGCTGACGTGGCCGCGGCGCATTTCGTTGACTATGTCATCGCTTCCCTCGCCTATCTTGCGGAGAGTTCTGGTGCGTATGCCGTGTTCCTTGAGGAAGCCGGCCGTACCGCGGGTTGCCACAATATTGAATCCGAGGTTATAGAAACGCCGTATCAGCGGCAGAGCTTCTTGCTTGTCGCGATCGGCGATGGTGGCAAAGACGGTTCCGTAGTTGACCACGTTTACGCCGGAAGCCTGGAGCGACTTGAACAGTGCACGGTTGAGCGAATCGTCA
Source organism: Candidatus Cryptobacteroides sp. (assembly GCA_045597785.1). Classification (GTDB taxonomy): domain Bacteria; phylum Bacteroidota; class Bacteroidia; order Bacteroidales; family UBA932; genus Cryptobacteroides. The sequence continues at coordinate 11,918 of JAZLKT010000115.1, read as the reverse complement.
TAACCTATGGCTTCGCCCGTGGATTTCATCTCAGGCGAAAGATAGGTGTCTATTCCCTTTATCTTGCCGAACGAGAAGGCCGGAGTCTTGACATAGTGCCTGCGGCTTTCGGGGTGGTAAACCTCGGTGATGCCCTGCTCGCGGAGGCTGCGTCCGAGCATTACGAGCGTCGCTATCTTCGCCATCGGAACGCCGGTCGATTTCGAAAGGAAAGGCACGGTGCGCGAAGAGCGGGGGTTGACCTCTATCACATATACATCCTCGTTGCCATCGACTATGAACTGTATGTTGAACAGGCCGACTATGCCCACGGCTTTGCCGAGACGCACGGTATAGTCGATTATCTTGTCCTTGACGGCCTTGCTCAGCGAGAAGGACGGATATACGCTGATCGAGTCGCCGGAGTGGATACCTGTGCGCTCGACGTGTTCCATAATGCCGGGGATGAATACGTCCTTGCCGTCGCAGATGGCATCCACCTCCGTCTCGCGGCCCATTATGTACTTGTCCACCAGCACCGGTGAGTTCTCGTTCACCTCAACCGCGTTGTGCAGATAGTGGCGAAGGGCTTCCTCGTTGCCCACTATCATCATCGCGCGGCCGCCAAGTACGAACGAAGGACGCACGAGCACGGGATAGCCTATCTCCTGCGCTGCGCGGACACCCTCTTCGACGTCGGTCACCGCCTTGGCGCGCGGCTGGGGGATGCCCGTCTTGCGCATAATGGCCTCGAAGAGCTTACGGTCTTCGGCATTGTCGATGGCCTCTATCTGCGTGCCTATGATGGGCACTCCGAATCCGGCCAGGGGGCCCGCCAGGTTGATGGCTGTCTGCCCGCCGAGAGTTACTATCACACCTTCGGGCTTCTCGAGGTCGATTACGTTCATCACATCCTCGACCGTCAGAGGCTCGAAATAAAGCTTGTCGGAGATGGTATAGTCGGTCGAAACGGTCTCGGGGTTGTTGTTGATGATTATGGCCTCGTATCCGGCTTCGCGTATCGCCCAGATGGCGTGAACGGTCGAATAGTCGAACTCCACGCCCTGCCCTATGCGTATCGGGCCGGCACCGAGCACCAGAATCTTCCTGCGGTCGCTCACGACGCTCTCGTTCTCCTTCTCGTAGGTGGAGTAGAAGTACGGCACGTCGGCTGCGTGTGCGGCGGCGCAGCTGTCTATGAACTTGTAGACGGGGCGTATGCCCTTTTCGAAGCGGAGGGCTATCATCTCCTTCTCGCTCCGGCCCCAGAGCTGGCCTATATACTTGTCGCTGAATCCCATACGCTTGGCTTCGAGCAGAAGGGCTTCGTCGAAGGGCGAGGCCTTGAGCCTCTCTTCCATGCGCACTATGTTACAGAGCTTCTCGAGGAAGAGTATGTCAATCTTGGTGCAGTCGTAAATCAGCCGCACATCGACTCCCCTGCGTATAAGTTGGGCTATTGCCAGCAGATGGTCGTCGGGGAACCTGACTATGTATTTGAAGAGCTCGTCCTCGGACATAGTCTCGAACTTGGGCTTCCAGATGTGGCAGGCGCCTATTTCGAGCGAACGGATTGCCTTCAGAAGACCCTCTTCGATGGTGCGGCCTATGCTCATCACCTCGCCGGTGGCCTTCATCTGCGTGCCGAGCTCGTTTGTGGCTTCGCTGAACTTGTCAAAAGGGAAACGGGCTATCTTCGTGACAACATAGTCGATTGTCGGCTCGCAGCAGGCCGGGGCGCCGGCGACGCTTATCTCGTCGAGAGTAAGGCCCACGGCAATTTTCGCCGTCACACGGGCGATGGGGAAACCGCTGGCCTTCGAAGCGAGAGCGGAAGAGCGCGACACGCGCGGATTTACTTCGATTATGTAGTAGTTGAACGACAGCGGATCGAGCGCGAACTGCACGTTGCAGCCACCTTCGATGCCCAGGGCGCGGATGAGTTTGAGCGCGCTTCCGCGGAGAATCTCGTACTCCTTGTCGGAAAGGGTCTGGACCGGAGCCACGACTATCGAGTCGCCGGTGTGGATGCCGACCGGGTCGACATTCTCCATCGAGCAGATGCAGATGGCCGTGTCGGTGGAGTCGCGCATCACTTCGAACTCGATTTCCTTATAGCCTTTGACGCTCTTTTCTATGAGCACCTGGTGTACGGGCGAAAGGGCGAGGGCGCCGCGCATCATCTCGATGAGGACTTCCTCGTTCTCGGCGAATCCGCCGCCGGTGCCGCCGAGCGTGAAGGCGGGGCGAAGCACCACGGGATAGCCTATCTTGTCGGCCGTGCGGATGGCATCCTCGATGCTGTAGCATATCTCCGAAGGGATGACCGGCTCGCCGAGGCTGATGCACAGTTCCTTGAAAAGTTCACGGTCCTCGGCCTTCTCGATACTCTCGAACGAAGTACCCAGAATCTTGACCTGGCACTCATCCAGCACGCCTTTGCGGGCAAGCTTCACGGCGAGGTTGAGGCCGGTCTGCCCGCCGAGTCCCGGGACGATTGCATCGGGCCTTTCGTAACGGATTATCTTGGCTACGTACTCGAGGTCGAGGGGTTCCATATACACCTTGTCGGCAATATGGGTATCGGTCATTATCGTCGCGGGGTTGGAGTTGACCAGAATAACCTCGTATCCCTCTTCCTTGAGGGCGAGACAGGCCTGCGTTCCCGCATAGTCAAACTCTGCGGCCTGGCCTATGACAATGGGGCCGGAGCCGATGACCATCACTTTCTTGATATCCTTTCTTCTGGGCATGGCTTAGTCCTCCATAGCTTTAATGAAACAATCGAAGAAATCGCTCTCTTCGGGCCCGGGGCCGCCTTCGGCGTAGAACTGCACTGCGCTTATCTTCCAGGCCGGAGCGTCAAAGCCGGCAATACGGCCGTCGGTCACGGTGCGGTATGTCACCTCCAGGCCGAGGCCTTCGAGCGAGCTCTCGTCGACGGCAAAAGCACAGTTGGTTTCGACCGAGATGATATGGCCCGTAGCCATATTGCGTACCGGGCAGCCTCCGTGGATGCCGCATTTGAGCCTTTCGAGCCCGGCCCCGAGGCTGAGCGAAAGCAGCTCGAAGCCAAGACCGATTCCCACAATAGGAACCTGGCCTTTGAGGGAGTCTATCACTCCTGTTATCGCAGAGCAATCGTGCGGATCGCCGGGACCGCTTGAAATAAGCACCCCGTCGGGATGGAAGGCCATTATCTCTTCGGCCGTGGAGTTCCAGGGAACAACCGTCACGTTGCACCCATGGTCATTCAGGGCTTTCAGTATGCTGTGCTTGAGGCCGCAGTCGAGCACGACCACGTCGTATGTATGATGCTGGATGCGTGAGAACCAGCGCTTCGAGCAGCTCACCTTTGCGATAGGGTTGCTTTCTGCCGGAGCGGTGCGGATGAGTTCGAGCGCAGCCTCGAGGCCGGTTTCGTCCGGTACGATGGCAGCACGAAGAGGCCCCTCGTTGCGGATGATGCGCGTAATCATACGGGTATCGAGCCCCTCGATTCCCGGGATGCCATGCTCGTCGAGGTATTCCGACAGGGTCTTGGTGTAACGGAAGTTGGACGGCGTCTGGCAGCATTCTCGCACGACAAGTCCGGCGGGGCCGGCGCTGCGCGATTCGTAATCCTCGTCGGTTATTCCGTACTGCCCCATCGCAGGATAGGTCATAAGGACAATCTGTCCGGCATACGAGGGATCGGAGAGTATCTCCTGATACCCCACCATCGAGGTATTGAACACTATCTCCCCTACGACAGGCCGGGCCGCGCCAAAGCCTTTGCCGCGGAATTCCAGGCCGTTTTCAAGAACAAGTTTCATATCACTTGACTTCATATATTGTTTTGTTGTTGTACTCTGTTTTGAGGATGCGCCCGTACACCTGAGTTCCGTCGAACGGAGTGCTGCGGCCCTGCGAGAGGAACTGACGCGAATCGACGGTCCACGGGATCGAGAGGTCTATGGTCACCCTGTCACCTTCACGCAGAGGCAGACGGAAGCGCTCGCGCGGTGCGGCGGACATAAGGTCGATGAGCTTTTCGAGGCTTATCTCCCCTTTGCGCACAAGTGCCGTGTACAGCACCGGGAAGGCGGTTTCGAGCCCGACAATGCCCATCAGGCTGCCGCAAAGGCCTTTCGACTTCTCCGGGGCGGTATGCGGAGCGTGGTCGGTGGCTATCATATCGATGGTACCGTCCCTGAGGCCTTCGAGCAGAGCGGCGCGGTCGGCAGCACTTCGAAGCGGAGGATTCATCTTGAAACGACCCTCGTCGCGCAGGTCATCTTCGCACAGGGTCAGATAGTGCGGGCCCGTCTCGCAGGTGACATCAACCCCGCGGTCCTTGGCTCGGCGGACAAGGTCCACGCTCTGCGCCGTGGAGATGTGGCACACGTGGTAGGCACAGCCCACTTCGCCGGCAAGCCGCAGGTCTCTTTCTACCTGGCGCCACTCGCTCTCAGAAGAGATGCCCGTCAGGCCGTTGGCGCGGGCGTAGGCCCCGTCGTGTATGCATCCGCCGGGAACGAGCAGAGAATTGTCTTCACAGTGCGCGGCGAGGATGCAGTCTTCGGCGGCGATGAGTTCCATCGCGCGTCGCATCACGCGTTCGTCCTGCACGCCGGAGCCGTCGTCCGAAAACGCCGCCACCGAGCCTTTCAGCGCGGCCACGTCCACCACTTCGAGGCCCTTGCGACCAAGCGTGATGGAGGCATACGGGACAACGTCTATGCTTGCGTCACGGGAGATGATTTCCAGCTCGCGGGCCAGGGTCTCAGGCGAGTCGGGAACCGGGTCGAGGTTGGGCATGGGGCAGACGCAGGTATAGCCGCCTGCCGCCGCGGCCCTGCATCCTGAGGCTATGGTTTCCTTGTCGGGACGACCTGGCTCGCGGAAGTGCACGTGGACATCACAAAAAGCGGGACAGACAACGACGTCTGCCCCGCTTTTGATATCTTTCCCGTATGAAATGTGCTGTTTCATCGGGTTACAAATATACTAAAGGTTTTTGAGAGTTTGATATAATTTCAGTAAATTTGTGGGCTTTCATAATGCTATGGATTCACAGGAACTTCAACGTCTGAAAACACGATATGATATCGTGGGCGCCAACCCCGCCCTCGATCGCGCTCTTGAAACCGCGGTGACCGTCGCACCCAGCGACCTAGCCGTTCTGATTACCGGAGAAAGCGGCGTGGGCAAGGATGTCTTCCCGCGCATCATACACGAAAACAGCCGCCGCAAGAACAATAAATATCTCGCCATCAACTGCGGTTCCATCCCGGTAGGCACCATCAGCGCCGAGCTTTTCGGCCACGAGAAAGGCTCTTTCACCGGAGCGGTGGCCGAACGCAAGGGTTATTTCGAAGAGGCCGATGGCGGCACGCTCTTCCTCGATGAGATAGGTGAACTGCCGCGCGATACGCAGGCCATGCTGCTGCGCGTGCTGCAGGACGGCGAATACATCAAGGTCGGTTCGTCCAAGGTGGAGAAGACCGATGTGAGGGTCGTCTGCGCTACCAATGTCAACCTTGAGAACCTCGTTGCCCAGGGGAAATTCCGCGAAGACCTCTACTACAGGCTGAACGGCATCCAGATCAAGCTCCCGGCCCTGCGCGAGAGGCGCGAGGACATTTCCCTGCTTTTCCGCAAGTTCAGCTCTGATTTCGCTTCACGGAACGGTCTCTGCCGCATTTCCCCCTCGGTTGAGGCTATTGCCAAGATGCGCGCATACCGCTGGCCCGGCAACATCCGCCAGTTCAAGAACTTCGCCGAAGTGATTACCCTGCTCGAGGGCCGCGCCGCCACTCCATCCGTCGACCGCATCGAACTGGGTGAAGACGCCATAATGCGCCATCTGCCCGAAGAGAAAGACACGCTCATCCCCGCTATCGCGACTTCTGCCGGCGGCGGTTCGTCAATGAGCGACGACGACAAGCAGGCCATTGTGAAGGCCATCTTCAACCTCAAGCAGGAAGTTGACCGCCTCAAGGAGGAGGTGCACTCGATGAGCGCTGCAAAGGCCGGTTTCGACCACGCCCCCGCCCAGGTGGGCGCAGGTGCCGACGACGTGGACGAGCAGACGGGTGAGGCTCCGGAAACTCCCGCAACCCTGCGCCAGAGCAGCGAAGAACGCATCTTCTCTACACTGGAGCGCTTTGGCGGAGATGTAAAACAGGCCGCCGAGGTGCTTGGTATCTCGGAACGCACCATTTACCGCAAACTCGCAGCACGGAAGAAACAATGAGACACAAGCAATCGGTACCTTCAGACGATTTGACTCGCTGCGGTTTTCTGCGGGAGCACCGGCTTTCGGCCAATGCCGGACCCCGGACCCGCCACGGTTTTATGCACGGCCGCTGCCTGGCCGCGATTGCGGGGGCCCTGCTTATGCTGGCCGGCTGCGGCATTTATTCCTTCTCCGGAACCTCCATCCAACCGGATGTAAAGAGCATAACCATCAACTTTTTCGAGTATAAGGCTCTGAAGGTGAACCCGTCGTTGAGCAACGACCTCACCGAGGCCGTACGCACGCGCTTCCGCCGCATGACCAGCCTCGAGCAGGTGGAGATGGACGGCGACCTTGAAATCACCGGCGAGATTACGGGCTACGACGTCCGCGCCCAGGCCGTGACGGCCGGAGATGTGGCCGCACAGAACCGTCTTACCGTGACCGTGAAGGTCAGCTTCACCAACCGCAAATATCCCGAAGACGATTTCTCGAACAAGTCATTCTCGGGCTATTCCGATTACCCTTCCGAGCAGAGTCTCGATGCCGTTGAGGCCAGCCTCTGTGCCGAAATCATAGACAAGATTGTCGAAGACCTCTTCAACGCAACCGTAGCCCAATGGTAAAAGACCTGATAAATCTCGAAACCCTCAACATGGAGGAGCTTACCGGCGTAGTGAGCATCTATCCCTGGTTCGCGCAGGCAAGGATGGAACTCTGCCGCCGCATGGCCGCGCTTGGCGAGGGAGGATGGAGCGAGCAGCGCTTCGCAGACGAGGCTCTGTATCTGGGGTCGCGAAAACTCCTGTACCGCCTCCTTCACTCGCAGACAGAGGGTATCGCGCTGAACGAATCGATGAAGGATTACCTTGAGCGCAGGGCCTCCTCGGGCCAGGCTGCGCAGGTGATTGTCGCTGGAAGCGACTTCTTCTCGCAGGAAGACTATGCCGCCGAACGCGAAGATGGTGACGACGCACTTCTTGCCTCCCTCAAGGCCGCCGGCGACCTGGACGACAAGCTCGAGAAGACCGACCCGGAAGCCTTCACCGATTTCTGCACCGAAACCCTTGCACAGGTATATGCCAGTCAGGGTTATGCCGATATGGCCAAACACATTTATTCTCAACTTAGTTTGCGATATCCGGAAAAAAGTGTTTACTTTGCAGCCCTTATAGAAAAAATAGAAAACAAGAAGATATGAATACCGTATTCACAATCCTGACCGTCCTCATCGTTATCGCAAGCATCCTGCTTGTGCTTGTCGTTCTTCTTCAGAACGGTAAGGGCGACGGCCTCGCCAGCAACTTCGTTGCCGGCAACCAGACATTCGGCGTACGCAAGACTGCCGACATCCTCGAAAAGATCACCTGGGGCCTCGTTGGCTTCATCGTCCTGATTTCGATCTTCGCATCGTTCAGCGCAGGTGCCAACCGCTCCGAAGTCAACCTTGACGAAGCCGTTCAGGAGGCTCAGATGCCTGAGTTCCCTTCGGCTCCCGCAGCACAGCTTCCCACAGAGGAATAGTTTCCGCAGAGGAATCAGACATACACACGCCGCTCCACCCGGAACGGCGTGTTTTTTTACTTGAAAAAAGGGATATCTCTCCGCGAAACGTTACGAGCAGATTGCAGCCGAGCTGGACAATCTCATAAATGTGGGTAAAAAGTGATACATTATTATTAAATTCGCGAAACATACTGTAATAATGATAGCATTATTTTCTCTCACATCTCCCCTGCACAACGAGGTTCCGTCGCTGATGGAGGACCCGTTCATCGTCGGCATCGAAAAGGAACTCGGCGCGCAGTTCGCGTACTGCGGCGAAGACTTCTCCAGCTACGATTCTACCCCCGAGAAGATTATTTATGTGCGTACCGGAGGCACCGAAGGCCTCTTCAAAAGCCTCTGTCTAAAGGGTGAGATACGCCTTCTGACCAGCGGGCAAAGCAATTCGCTTGCCGCGTCTATGGAGATTCTGTCGTATGTCAACGCATCCGGCGGGCACGGCAAGATATATCACGGCAGCCCGGCGGACATCGCGCAGCAACTCCGCGCAAAATCGGATGACCACCCGCGCGCGTGCCGTTGGATAAAGCCCCTCGGGCCGGAAGTCGTCAATTTCGGCGGCGCGAGGCTCGGTGTCATCGGCCGACCTTCGGATTGGCTGATCGCTTCGGACGTGGACTACGCCAAGGCCGCGTCAATGCTCGGTGCCACTCTGGTGGACATAGACATCTGCGAACTGATAGATAAAGTCCGGCAAACGCCCTGCGACCTGCGCTCATTTGCGGGCTCCGAAGCCATTTACCACGCTCTTGTGGAAATGGTCCGGGAACATTCTCTGGACGGACTGACCTTGCGCTGCTTCGACCTTCTCGACACGATCGGGAACACGGGCTGTCTCGCGCTGGCACGCCTCAACGCCGAAGGAACGGTTGCCGGCTGCGAAGGCGACATTCCTACGCTCCTTACCATGATGCTCGCGAAGAAGCGCACCGGCGAAAGCGGGTTCCAATGCAACCTGAGCCGCATCAGCGGGAACGAGCTGCTGTTCGCGCACTGCACCGTGCCCCTGTCGATGGTAAGAACCTTCCGTTATGATACTCATTTTGAGTCGGGTATTGGCACGGCTATCAAGGGCGAACTGCCCGAAGGGCCGGTAAGCATAATCAAGATTTCTGCAGACCTCGAACGCATGGTCGAGATACCCGCCGAACTCGTGCGGAATGCGTCCGAAGCCAATCTGTGCCGGACGCAGGTAGTGCTTCGCGTTGACGACGGCGCGAGCGTGGCCGACTACTTCCTGCGCGAATCGCTCGCCAATCACCACGTCATATGCCGCAGATAGGTATGTTCAAACTCGCAATGTTCGATATGGACGGCGTGCTTCTCGACTCGATGCCGAGGCCGGCGCCGATGTGGTCCTTCACTCTATGTCCGAACTCGCCGATTTGTTTTTTAATAACCCGCTGTCGAAGCTTTTTTTGCTTTAACTGTCAAAGGTCTTTGACAGTTTGAACAAAAAAACGATCAATGATCGAAACTCACCGCCATCGTTTCAGCATAGGGAAAAGCCTCTGGCAATGCTCTCTCATCTGCTTGTTGGTCATCCCGGCCTGCGCGCCGAACTGCGAGCACTTTTCGATATATTCCTCCATTGACACCTTGTCAACGAAGTCTCCATCCTTATAGCAGTATTTGCAGTAATCGAAGTTGTCGCTTCCGTCAGCATCGGTGCCGCATAAGTCATCGGATGTCATAGGCATACCGCAACTCTGGCAGAACTGCGGCAATTGTCCTTCCAGGAAATGCTTCTCTTTTACAGGAAAGGAGGCCTCATAGCTTTCGAAGCCTTCCGGGTCATCGTCGGCGGCAAAGTATCCCTTCGGAGGACAATACGTCCATTCTCTGCCGCAAAGGTAGCCCGGAGTCAGTTCCCGAGCGAGGAAATACGGCACCGGATCATCTTTCGGCTCTGCGTGATAATGAATGCCGAGACTGCTGGCAAGAACGAAAGCGGCTTTGCCATAGAAATCGATATTGCCTTCTAAACAAAGCACTCCGATTCCCATTTCGCGGGCTTTCTCCAATGAGAATTCAAGCAAAGCAAGGCCATAGCCCTTCCGTTTCCAGTCGGGATGTATGCTTATCGGACCCAGAGTCCAGGCCTGCAGGATATCACCTTCGCCCGAGGTGAGTTCCGCACGGGAATACATCACGTGACCGATAATCCGTCCGTCAAGTTCCATAACAAAGTCAAGTTCCGGTATGAAATCCGGATTGCTGCGGTAATGATGCAGCACGAAATGCTCAACACATCCCGGACGATACACGTTCCAGAATGCTTCGCGGACCAGTTCTTCAACCTCGCGGTAATCTTCGGGGGTTTCAAGTCTGATGTTCATTTTTCTGTTAATGGAGGGGTCCGGGTAATAGCCCATTGCGTGACTCAGGCAAAACGGCGGCGATACCTGCTCGGCATTTCGGCTCGCACCAGGGTCGGAGAATTGGTCTTTTGTTTCCATTATCTCTTTTCTCCAAGTATCGCCCAGCGCAGTAGCGGAACTCGTCTGAGAATCTCATACAGAAGCGGGGTCAGGGTGAACACGGCGGCAGCCAACGCAATGTAAATGAGCCATCCGGGCAGCTGAGTATATGCTTTGAACATATATCCGAAGGATACCAGAATGCTGTAGTGAAGCACATAGAAGCCGTAACTGCTCCGATTCATGTATGCGCAGAAGCGGTTAGTGCCATCGAACCAGCGCATGAAGATGCCTGTAATCGCAAGGATCATCAACCAGGCATAGAGGCAGTTAAGCCATCCGGAAAGATACTGCGGGCCTGTATAGTCCCGTCCCCATCCTGTAGCGCAGAGGGCTATGCCTGACGCCGCGGCGCACACCGTCACCGGGATGCACATATCCTTCACACGCTGCTGGACACCGTCATTGCAGAATACGAAATATCCCATCAGGAAGGGGATGAAGTATGTCGCGGGTCTGTATAGATTGAACAGTCCGTCCAGGCTTTCCATCCTCGGGTTCATGATCACGAACTGCGATCCGAACCATATCAGCACGCCCATCAGGATGATGACCGGTGTTGATGCTTTTGCGCAGAGATTCCTGAACCCGTCCCTTGCATCCAGCCTGCGTATCAGCAAAAGCAGCAGCGAGAACACCCACAGTTCCTGTGCGAACCAAAGCGGGCCGCTGCCGCTAACCGAGTAAATCAGCCATCTGATTATCGCAGGAATCTGCGAAAGGTCGGGGCGCTCCGCACCACAGTTGACGTTGAAGTATCCGGTTGTCCACTGGAACACTACAAGGCCTATCGTTGAAGGAACCAGAAGTTTGAGCGTGCGGGATTTCCGGTACTCCTTTGCAGAGCGCTTTTCCAGAGAATACCTTGCACTGATGCCGGCAAGCAGAAAGAGCAACATCATGAACCATGGGTACAGGATATACAGCACAATGTCTTGTGGTTGCTTCGTCGGGTCCTGGTCGAATCCTCCGACTCCGCCGAACACTCCCTTGTTGTTGTAGAAATAGAATACGTGGTACAGCAACACCAGGAGGACAGTAAACCACCTCAGATTATCAAGCCAATTCTTTCTCATACCATCTTCGAAATGACATTTTTGCACTTCGGTAATGCAAAAATACTGTTTATTCCGTATATTTGCAACAGGTGTTTTATAACAAGTGTTCTAGTATGCCAAGGTCAGCATTCTTTTCAAAAGAGGCCATCGCGGAGGTCGGACTTGAAATCATCCGCAGGCAGGGGTACTTTTTGTTAAAGGAAAGAAGCCAAATACGCCGGAATATACTTGACGGATTCTTTTTGTGCGTAGTCTTTTGTGTAAATCAGGTAGCGGTTATTGGTGATACGGGAGGAGAACTTCTTACAGAATTCATCCATTGATGTGTGAGTCTTGTAGGATGAAGACTTCACCTCAATAGGCGTGATCTTAGTTCCGCGTGAGAGGAGAAAATCCACCTCGTAGTTGTGCTTGCCGCTCTCTGTCGGCCAGGTGTGATAGAACAACTTATTCCCGGACGCGGTGAGCATCTGGGCAATAACGTTCTCATATAGATATCCGAGATTTGTCGATAGCTTGTCATTAAGCAGTTTTTCGTAAATGACATTTTCAGTAAAAGCCTTGTCTTTGAAGGCGAGCGTTACGAAGAGTCCGGTATCCCCGACAAACATCTTA
>JAZLKT010000114.1:0-2266 GCA_045597785.1 Candidatus Cryptobacteroides sp. | reverse complement strand
TGCGAGGTTATCTCGAACGACAACGTAGCAACCTTCATCAAGGAATTCACCGTCAAGCTCCCCGAAGGCGAGAATCTCGAATTCAAGAGCGGCGAGTACATCCAGATTGACATCCCCGCATACGAACTCGACTTCAAGGATATCGACGTTGCGCCCGAGTACAGGGCGGACTGGGAGAAATACGGTTTCTTCAACCTTCACTCGTCCAACCCCACTCCTACCATCCGTGCATACTCGATGGCCTCTTATCCCGGTGAGAAGGGTATCATCAAGCTCAACGTCCGTATCGCGACACCTCCTTTCGACAGGAGCGTTCCGCGCGAACTCGGTCCGAAGCTTCTGCCCGTGAACCCCGGTATCGCCTCTTCCTACGTGTTCACACGCAAGCCCGGTGACAAGGTTATGATCAGCGGCCCTTACGGAGAGTTCCTCCTTCCGAAGAACGATCCCGAAGACCAGGAGTACATATTCGTCGGCGGCGGTGCCGGTATGGCCCCTCTGCGCAGCCACATCATGGAGCTGTTCAAGACACTCAGGACCGGCCGTCAGGTACACTTCTTCTATGGCGCCAGGGCCCTTGTCGAGGCCTTCTATCTCGAAGACTTCGCCGAAATCGAAAAAGAGTTCCCCAACTTCCACTTCCACCTCGCCCTCGACCGTCCCGATCCGGCAGCCGATGCAGCAGGAGTCAAGTATGTTGCAGGCTTCGTCCACAACGTGATGAACGAGACCTACCTCAAGGACCACGGGGCTCCCGAAGACATCAAGTACTTCATGTGCGGTCCTCCGATGATGGTCGGTGCAGTCGTAAATCTGCTCGACAGCCTCGGAGTCGCTCCTGAAAACATTCTTTACGATAACTTCGGAGCATAGCATTTACGCACTAAAAGCGTAGTCAAATACACTTCAATCGAAAAAAACGTATCTATTTCAGGTACGTTTTTTTTGTTCCTTGCAGCGGTGCGGCCGTCTGCATACTTTTGCCCTATGCAAAGAAACCGAAACGGCCGGAATCATATGTGCTTGCTATGGCGTTCGCCTGGAAGAGTTCTTCTTCAATCGATGTGTATTCCACTCTCTTGCTGTGTCTCAGCTCCGGCCGTAACGGTATCTCCGGAGCCATCTTCCGGGACAGTGCAGGATTCCACGTTCCTCATTCGGGCGGCGATAACGACTCCGCCCGGCCTGGAAGACCTGGCAGGGCTCGATCTTTTCGTCTACGAAGAAGGCGGAGTACAGCAACTCGTTTCGCACACACACTGCGACGCACCTCCGCGCGTCATGGAGATAGAGACGTGCCGCCAGAGCGGTATTCTGGCCGCGGTTGCGAACTGCCCTTTCGAATTCAATACCGACGCCCTCAAACTCTACTCGTCACTCGAGAACCTGTCTTTCAATATTGCCGACGACCTTGGCAGCAAGCCCATAATGACGGGTCTTGCCACCATTGATACGGCTGCTGCTTCAACCATTATCACCATCGAGCCGCTGCGTGCCGAAATAAGGCTAAGGAGCGTCACGAATCTTTACAGCGGGGATTCTCTCATCGAAGAGCCGCAGGCGCGTCTGAGCGGCATCAATACGGTATGTGAGGCCTTCCGCTGGTCAGGCTGGTACGGAAGCGAACCCGCCGACACACCCTGGCAGCCTCTTCCCTGCTGGATAGGCCTGTACACACAGTATCCCGGCACAGCACTCTACTGCTACCCCAACGACGCCTCGCAGGGCCCGGGAGCAGCCTTCCTGGAACTTGGTTACCGCTACGAAGGGCTCGAACATACCAAGCGCATCGCACTCCCGCCCATAGGGCGCGGCGATACTATAGGGATAGATTTGGATTTACCTTGAAGACTCAATGCAGGAACAGGCCACTACCTGCAGTCACGCAGGATCCGCAGGGTGCGTCCTATGCCGGAGCGTATGTCGTACATAGGCCTCCAGCCAAGGGCGCGCAGACGCGAGCCGTCGAGACGGGCCTTTACCGCAGTGCTGAAACCGGCTTTCTCCGTTTCGGAAGGCAAATCGAAGATGACCTTCGTGCCCGATTCAGCTGCGATGAGTCCGGCGAGATCGCGGAGTGTGATGTCGCAACTCTCGTCAGCGATGTTGTAAGCCATTCCGCTCTCACCTTTCAGAAGGATGTGCAGCAGCCCGCTCACCGCATCGGCCACATAAGTATAGGAATAGAACTGGTTTCCTTCGCTCTTGAGTACGATATTGACGCCATCGACGCCGTTGCGGATGAACTGGGTCGCAGCCTTGGTAT
>JAZLKT010000113.1:0-24417 GCA_045597785.1 Candidatus Cryptobacteroides sp. | reverse complement strand
GGAAACCGTCTATGAAAACTATCCGGATCTTCCTCGAGAACAGGTCTACGAATGCTTCCGCCTAATCCTTTAGCCCTAAAATCAAGAACTTTCGTGCTCAACTGAGAGGTGTATCCGATGTCAAATACTTTCTCTTCAGACTTCAGAACATCTATGCCTAAACACATAGTTTTCCCGATGGTCCCGGATTACTTCGAGCCTTCCGTCAACGAAACGGCATACGTGCAGTTTCCTCTGATTGGGAAGAACAACCCAGATACGGCCCTTGGGATCGGCATAGATATGCGGAGGATTTGTCTGGAGAATGTCCGTCATCTGCGACACCTGGGGGCCGTTCGGCTTCACCTCGCGCAAAGACTGCGTGTCGTTGTCAAACACGAAGATACCGCCGTTGCCGGTCATTATCCACAGCCTTCCCAACGGGTCGGCGCACAGGGATTCCACGGGCACGGATGAAAATGAGTCAGCGAGCTTTCTGGTGGAGTTGAAACGCTTCTCGCCGGAGAGAACGGTACGGTAACCGTCCGATGACGAACCGAGCCAGAGGTTTCCGTCACGGTCGACGAAGGAAGCCGTTATATTGAAATTCGCGCCGAAGCCGAATTCCACCGGCGACAGACTGCGGGACGGCTCGTCGAAAACATATGCCCGGCCGGTGTGCGTCTTGACAAGTGCCTTGCCATCGACGTAAGGTTCTATCAGCTCTACGTCGCCGTCAACGCCGAAGTCTTTCAGACGCAGGCATTCCTCGGTGGCGCAGTCAAAAAGGAAAAAGGATTTCCCGCTTCCGAGCAGAATCCTGCCATCTTCAAAGACGAAAGACAGCAGGCCGGAAACAGGTATGGGGGCATTGTTCACATTCTCCATCGTGGAGGTGTTGAATGTACGTATTCCTCTCGCACCTACAACCCAGAGAAGCGAATCGCGGCCTATATAGCATTTCTGATGATACTGGAAATTCCTGTCGAAGAAAGAGGTCGCCCTCACGAATTTCCCCGACAACGTATCCAGGACACAAAGGTCCTCGGTAAGGTTTATGAAGATTCGGCCGAAGTCATCTTCAAACACCTGGACCACATTCCTCTCGTCGGAATCGACCTCGCAG
This sequence comes from Candidatus Cryptobacteroides sp., assembly GCA_045597785.1. Lineage (GTDB taxonomy): Bacteria > Bacteroidota > Bacteroidia > Bacteroidales > UBA932 > Cryptobacteroides. Next base: position 23,312 of record JAZLKT010000113.1, on the reverse strand, counting down.
GTCACGAAACCGGAAGGGCCGGAATACAGCCCGACTCCGTTGTCCGTGCCGATCCATACATTGCCTCTTGAGTCACAGAGTATGTCGTTAATCTCATTCCCCGGCACGGCTGCATTGATGTACTGGTGGTAATCGTATCCGTTATAGCGGTTTACACCATGCTTGGTCCCTATCCATATCCGCCCGAGCGAATCCTGGGCAAAACAGCTGACTCGCGGATTGGTTATCTGTTTCGAGACGACAACATCCTGTCCCCTAAGCACATACGAGGATGCCAGGAGCAACAGGCTAAACAGAAAATAACGGATTTTACCAAAGGTCATCTGACGAAAAAAACTTAAAAACCGGTAAAAACCCGGAGGTCATACCGGCCTCCGGAGCTTTTACCGGTCTAATATACTAATAATAACTTGTCTTGACAAGAACCGCTTTTACGGCCTGGGCATAGCAGCGAAGCCCCACTCGCTGCCGCAACGCTCCTGGAAGTCGGCAGGCATCGCCATGCTTGTGTTGACGATGAGGCCGGCGGCTACAAGTGTTCCTTCGAGACCCGGATAATCCTCTTTGAATCTTACAACGATATAGTTACCGGGTTCAACGTCAATCTTCTCGCCCTTGATGTAGTAATATACGTTGGTTGCAAGACCTGCAGGATTGGAAGCATACTCGTCAGCGCTGACGATCTTATGATTCTCAGCCGAATCCATCACCTTGTACGGAGTGCTGGTCTCATTGTCGTAGGTCAATGAGCAGAATACCCTATCGTAGCTGTCATAAACGGTCATGGTATGCTCGGTTCCATTTGACTGGATGGTGTAAGTGAAGTCGTGGTCTTCAGGATCGCCATCGATGGGTTCCTTGACAGAGGCAACCTTCTTGCAGCCTGCGAATGTGAGGTTCTTTGTTCCCCAGCTCTGGTCCATTACGTTCTTGAAGTCGAACGTAAGCTGGTTCCATGCCTTGGAAATCGCAACCTTGCCCATCATCAGATATGCAATTCCGCCAGTCGATTCCCATTCAGGTACGTCGTACCAGAAAGTACCATACGACATTCCTTCGTATCCGAGAAGGATGGTGCCGTCCGCGCCGTCCATCGAAATGCTGATTTCTCCGGTCACGTCCTCTCCGCCGACATAGAAGACCTCAGCCTTCTTGACGTCGAACTCTCCGTCGTTCTCGTAAATCTTGAAGCATGTTCCGCTGACAACCTTGCCGAACTTATCTGAAGCGGTGAGGTCGTAGTCGACATGTGTTGCAGTATAGACGAACTTTGCTTCGGAAGCCTCGAAAGTCATGCTGCCTGCAGCCTGGAGCTTGAGGATTGTGCCGTTAGCAAGCTTGAGGTCTCCTACGAGCGAATATGCTCCGTTCTCGCCCCTGTTGACAGCGATAGTGCCACGGGTGATGTCCTCGTCAACCTCTTTGTTCTTGAAATGGCCGGTGTAAGTGTTCACTCCGCTTGCCTCATAGGTATAAGTTCCCGAAGGAAGATATCCCTCGTCGGTAATGAAGTCTGCAGAGAAAGACTCACCTTCACCAGTACCGGTAACGGAAATCTTGAAAAGCGATCCGTCAACTTCAGCTACACCTGCGTTCGTGAGAGCGGTGATGTTGGATTTGACAAGGGTAGGGGCATCGGTCTTGCCGCCCTTGTTGTCATCGTTACATGCGACCAGAGCCATCATTGAAGCGGCTGCGATCACAAAGAATTTGAATGTTTTTTTCATAATGTGATTGGATAATTGGTTAATAATCAAATTTCTGTTCAAGTGCTTTGTTGGTAAGTATCTCCGTTTCGGGGAAAGGAAGTACTATGTCACGGTCCTGCCAGCCGCAATCACTGATTGTATTGTCAATGTAATAGCGCCTGAAGGTGTATATCGCGTTATATATTCCTTCGGCCGTATTGTAGTCATTGCCCGGGTCGCGGATCAGCTCGTACATAGGAATCTTCCTGCCTTTGTCTTTGAGAAGGGTCGGAGCGTCGCCCCAACGCTTGATATCCTGCCACCTCAATCCTTCCATACAGAGTTCAAGACGCCTTTCGAGCTTGATGTCATCCATGGTTATCCCCGACTTCGAAGGCAGCTGGGCACGGTTCCTGACAGCATTGAGATAAGTCTCGGCTGAAGTCTTGTCGCCGTCATTGAAGCAGGCCTCCGCCATCATCAGGAGCACGTCGGCATAGCGGAACACCGGAGTGCTGCAGTTAAGTCCGTAATACTGAGCCGTATAAGGGTCGTCGGCATTGGTCGGAAGAAGCTTTTTCTGGAGATATCCGAACTTGCCCGCACAGGTGGCGTCATAGCCGAAGCGGAGGTTCATCTCACGCAGTTTCTCCACGGGAACTATCGCCCTCGTGTAACGGTATCCGTTCTCGCCTTCCTCGGCGATGAAAGTGTTGTACAGGTCTTCACTGGCCTCCAGGAATCCCCAGCCGTAGCCGGACGATGCGAAGTCGTAATACAATGTCGCCTCGGGGCCGGCGAACAGATAGTAACCGAACTCCCAGTTGATGGAAATGGATTTCCATCCGTACTGGTAATCCATATTGTTCGGGTCGTAGTAACGCACGGTCTCCATTATGTACTCGGGGCATGCGTTGCCTGTTGTGTGGTAGAATACGCCGGTGTCTTCAACGAGCTTGTATGCATTGCTTTCGATGATAGGCTTCATTATCTGAACGGCATCGTGATATTTCTGCTGCCACAGATAAACCTTGCCCATAAGGGTCCGGATTGCCTGGGTGGTGAGCCTGCCGGCACCGTCAAGATCGTTGACGTTGGTCTTCGTAGGAATATACGGGCAGGCAAGTGCGTCGTTCAGGTCTTTTTCTATGAATTCCCAGAGTTTTTCCCGGCTGGCCGCGGGAACCTGCTGTTCCTCGGTCGTCGCAAGGATATGGTCTACCAGAGGAACCTCATCCCACAACGTGGTAAGTTCGTAATAGCAATATGCTCTGAAGAACTTCGCTTCCGCAATGGCTCTGTCTACAATCTCGCTCTGGCCGGGAGTGAATTTTGTCAATACGATATTGGCCAGATATATTGTCTCGTAGAAAATGCCGTAATACCACTTGACATAGGCGTCATTCGCCCTCACTGCACACTGTCCGAAAGGTTCGTCGGACTTGCCGGAAATCATATCATCCGCAAGTAGTTCCTTAATCCAGATTCCGGCGATATGCATCACTTCAGCCGAAGCACGCTCCCTGTCGCCACCGCCTCGTGCGGTTGTCTGGCCGAAATTCGTAAAACGGAACCTCTGATATACCGCTGCTATAGCCGCCTCGGCGTCCTCGTCGGTCTTGTAGTATGACTCCTCGCTCTGAACGCCCTGCTGAGGTATATCCAGCAACGATTCGTCACATGACTGAAAAACCGTCATCGCGGCAAAAATGCCTACAAATATGATAAATGCTCTTTTCATAATCTCTAGAATGTAAGGGTTGCACCGAAGACAATCTTTCTGGTCGTAGGATAGGTTCCGAAGTCTATTCCTATACCCGTAATGGCATTGGATGCGATTTCGGGATCGAGACCGGGATAGCTCGTGAAGATCATCGCATTATCTATTGATGCGTATACGCGGAGCCTTTCGACGTACAATTTCTTGCACAGTGACGAAGGAAGGTTGTATCCGAGCTGCACCTGTTTGATTCGGAAGTAGGAACCGTCGAAGAGCATGGCGTCGGAAGCGGTGTACTTGTCACCATTCTCTGAAGAAGGCCTTGCGAACTTGCCGTTCGGATTCTTCTCGGTGTTACAGTTGTCGAACACTTCCTTGAGAAGGTAATTGATATCCTTGTCATTGTATGCCATCAGGATGCTGTTGCCGTAAGCTCCGTTACCGAAAACGGTAAAGTCAAAGCCCTTGTAACCAAGGGAAAGGGTCAGACCGTAGGTGAAGTCGGGCAGAGGTTTGCCGATGTACATCCTGTCGTTATCGTCGATTGCGCCGGAATTGTCGACATCCTGGAATATAGGAGCTCCGTTCTCATCGAGACCTTCAACATGGAAGCCGCGGAAGTACCAGATGGGATAGTTCTCTTCGAATACGGTCACATAGCTGGTATTGTGCGTCTTGGCACCGAAGATACGTCCGTCGCTGACGTTCGGATTCAGGTATGTTACCTTATTCTTCAACGTTGCGAAGTTGCCGTCAACGGAATAGAAGAAATCGCCTTTGGAATCCTTCCACTTGAGGTCCAGCTCGATACCGCGGTTGTCAATATTGCCCGCATTAACCGGAGCGGCCCTGTTGCCGGCCTCTGCCGGCACGTTGATATTGTTTATGATAAGGTCCTTGGTCTGCTTGTCGAACCAGTCGAAACTGAATGACAGCCTGTCGCTGAAAGCCCTGGCATCGATTCCGAGGTCAAGCTGCTGCGATGTCTCCCACTTGAGCGAGGGGTTGTAAAGCTGGGAAGGATAGGCCACAGGATGGTATTCCTGCTTGGAATAAGTGTACTGCATACCGGCCGATTCCATATGAATCGAGTTCGAGTAGCTGTAGTTGCTCAGGTTGCTGGTGCTACCGTTGAGACCCCAGCTTGCACGTACCTTCAAAAGGTTCACGGGGAGGCTGAGCGACTTGAAGAAGTCTTCGTTCGATACTACCCAGCCACCGGAGAATGAAGGGAAGTATCCCCAGCGGTTCTCGGCGGGAAGCACTGAAGTGTCAGCGGCATCAGCCCTGAACACTGCCTCAAAAAGATACCTGTCCAGGTAGGAGTAGTTGAGTCGTCCGAAGTATGAGAGCTTCCTTCCGAAGGTTCTGCGGCCTGTCAGATATTTCTGCGCGTCACTGTGGGCAAAGTCGATGTCGGCAAACATAGGGTCATCCATCAGTGTGCGGGTAACAGTAGTGGAGGTGCTGGTCAAGTCGCTTTCACTGAATGACATACCAATCATTCCGGAAACCGTGTGCCCTCCGTTGAAGGTATGCGAATAGTTGGCGAAGTTCTCCCACTGATAGTAGAACATGGAATTCTCTCCACGCTTTACCTGGTTGTCATCCTTGACGCTCTGCATCTCGGAGCCATAGAACTTGTGGCAATAAACGTATGAGTGCTTGTCAATCCAGCGGTAACCAAGCCTGGTCGTAATGGTGAGGCCCTTCAGAGGCGTCAGGTTGGCATACAGCGTTCCGGAGAGGTTGTTTCCGTAAACGGTGTTCTCGCGGCTCTTCATCGTTACCAGAGGATGTGCGATACCTGATGCGCAGTAATAATCGCCATTCTCGTCGGTATAGAGGAAATATCCCTCCTTCAGCGCGTTCTGCATAGTTTCCGGAAGCGCGTCTGCAGGATAAGTGCTCAGATAGAAGGGAGGCATGAACATCGCCGAAGCGAATACGTTCAGATAGATACCCTCACCCTGAAGCTGCGTGGCATCCACGATGGTTCCGTTGGAATATCTTGCGAAATCGGCCGTAGTACCTACTTTAAGCCAGGGCTTGATGTTGTAATCGGCATTGAGCGTCGCGGTTGTGCGCTTGTAAAAATCCTGGTTGCCGATGACGATACCATTCTCCTGGAGGTTGCCCAGCGAAAAGAAGAACGAGCCCTTGTCATTAGCGCCCTGGACGGAGACGTTGTGGCGTATGGTAGGAGATGTACAGAAGGTCGCGGCATACCAGTCGGTGCTCGATTTACCGTCCCATTCCCCGTTTGCAATCAGGCGGATGATATCATCCTCGGTGAAAGTCGGGGTTCTGTACATATGCTGTTCAAGATAATCCATCGTTGTAAGCAATTCAGGCTTGCGTGCCAGAGAACTCAACGAATACTGGAAGTCATACGTCACGGTTCCGGTTCCCTTCTGACCCTTCTTGGTGGAGATAAGGATAACACCGTTACCGGCCTGGGCTCCATAAACGGCCGCCGATGCGGCATCCTTGAGGATTTCCATGCTCTCGATGCTGCCCGGGTCGATTCCGCTGATATCGGAACAGATAAGTCCGTCGACAACATACAGAGGGTCCGAAGTACCATTGGAAGCGATACCGCGGATACGCACAGTCGGAACGGCACCGGGTTGTGCCGACGTAGTAATAAGATTGACGCCGGCGGTCTTTCCCTGAAGGGCCTGCTCCACGTTCACAATTGAGCGTCCCTCGATGTCCTTCGAGTCCATGGAAGATATTGCGCCTGTAAGGTTGCTTTTCTTCTGCACGCCATAACCCACAACGACAACCTCGTCAAGGAAATTTGTGTCCTGGGCCAATGTCACGGACATCTCGGCTGCTGCATCAAGAGTCTGATCGGCATAACCGAGGCTCTTGAAAACCACCTTGGAGCCTTTGGGCACGCTGATGGAGAAGGCGCCGTTGATATCGGTTATGGTTCCATTGCTTTCATTTCCGGACTGGAACACCCCGGCCCCGATTACCGGCACACCGTCCTGGTCGACGACGGAACCGTGAACTTTAATCACGTCCTGTGCCTGGACAAGGGAAAATCCCAGCATAAAGCACGTAATGGAGATTAACAGTTTTTTAAATTTCATACCTGTATCTTGGTTAAATAATTCAAAAATTAGTGTTTGGCAAAACTAATTATCTAAAAAAGATTAATTTTGCCTATCGGTTTAATTATTTGTCAAATCTGACAAACCTTTAAACGATACGGCAATGCCATACGGAATATTATCCTTTCCTTTGCATAGATAAGAAAACGCAAACACCATAAGCTATGTTTCATCACGCTCTTCTCACCATGATCCTTGCCGCCACACTGCCGTGGCAGGACCCTTCAGTCAACGAAATCAACCGCTATCCCATGCGTTCCACCTTCGATGCGCACGAGCAGAGAGTTTCTCTGCACGGAGACTGGGATTTCCGTTTCAACGGAGGCGAATGGGGAACCATCCCCGTTCCCGGAAACTGGGAAATGTACGGCTACGGCGACCCTATCTATGTGAACATAGGCTACGCCTGGCGCGGGCACGCCGAGAACACCCCGGGGACCGCACCAATGGAGCATAACTACACCGGAGAATACAGGCGCACGGTGCAGATTCCTTCGGAATGGAAAGGGAAGGACATCTTCTTCACCGTCGGTTCAGCCACATCCTGCGTCGCGCTCGAAGTGAACGGCAAGGCAGTCGGCTACAGTGAGGACAGCAAACTCGCGGCAACGTTTGACATAACAAAGTTCGTGACCCCCGGCAAGACGGCGCAGCTCTCTCTGGAGATGCACCGCTGGTGCGACGGCACATATATGGAAGACCAGGACTTCTGGCGTTTCTCCGGCATTTCGCGTGAAACATATATGTACGCGCGCCCGAAGGCGAGGATAGAGGATATCCGTATTAAGGCCGAAGCTGACGGCACCTACTCCTTCAGCGCCCTGACCACCGGCAGCATAGCATCGGTGAAGTATTTCATAGATGGCAAGGAAGTGCCCGCCAGCGGCAAGGTCAAAGACGTACGGCCCTGGAGCGCCGAAGATCCGCAACTCTACCGCCTTACTGTGAAGGCCTACGACCGCAAGGCGAAGGAACTGGAAACAGCCGATACCGATTTCGGATTCCGCACAGTGAAGGTCGAAGGCAAGCAGGTGCTTGTGAACGGCAAGCCCGTCCTTTTCAAGGGCGTGAACAGGCACGAACTCAGCCCGGCGGGCGGCTATGTGGTAAGCGTGGACGAGATGATACGGGATATCCGTATAATGAAACAGCTCAATATCAACGCCGTGCGCACCTGCCACTATCCCAACGACCCCCGCTGGCTGCAGCTTTGCGACCGTTACGGCCTTTACGTGATAGATGAGGCGAACAACGAATCGCACGGAATGGGATATAAGGCGGAGACGACCATAGCAAGGGACCCCGCCTACGCGCAGCATCACCTCCAGCGCGTGCAGAGAATGGCCCGGCGCGACGTCAATCACCCGAGCGTGATTATCTGGAGTATGGGCAACGAGGCCGGAGACGGCCCCAACTTCGAGGCCTGCTACAGGTGGCTGAAGGAATTCGACGGCACCAGGCCGGTGCAGTACGAAAGGAACTGCGACCTGCCCGTGCGTGCCTCGACCGAGTACAGCAGTGACATTTTCTGCACGATGTACCCGGAATATTCATTCTGCGAGAAGTATATGGAAGAAGGGAACAGACCTTTCATCCCATGTGAATACGCTCACGCTATGGGCAATTCCGAAGGCGGACTCAAGGAGTACTGGGACCTGATACGCAAGTACCCCGACTTCCAGGGAGGTTACATCTGGGATTTCGCGGACCAGGCAATCATCTGGCCTTCCGACAAGAGCTCGACCGGCTATATCTACGCTTTCGGAGGCGACTTCAACGACTATGACCCTTCCGACAACTCATTCAACTGCAACGGTATCATAGCCGCCGACCGAAGTCTGCACCCTCACGCCTACGAGGTTCAGTACCAATACCAGTCCATACACACAAGCCCTGTCGATATACAGAACGGAACCATCGAGGTATTCAACGAGAACTTCTTCATTCCCCTTGACAGGTACCGTCTCGAATGGGAACTCGTATGCAATGGCAAGGCTGTCGAGACGGGCATCTTCGATGCTCTGAACGCCGCGCCGCAGGGCACGCAGACCGTGACTCTCGGATATGATGCAGCACAGTATGAAGGCGAGACCTTCCTCAATGTGAAGTATGTCCTCAAGAAGGCGGAGCCTCTGATGCAGGCCGGCGAGGTGGTCGCCCACGACCAGATTGCCGTGGCAGAAGAGGAGTGCCGTCCCGTTGCGAAGGACGCGCTGTATCATCTGGCTGCAGGTTTCGACGCAAAGACAGGATTCCTTTCATCGCTGAAATATCGCGGCAAGGAACTGCTCGCCGAACCCCTCACACCCTGCTTCGGCCGCGCTCTTACCGAAAACGACCTGGGTGCTTCGCTCCAGAAGCGTATGAGCTGCTGGCTGTACCCGCAGATTACTCTTATCGGCATAGATAAGGAAGGCAGCACTATGACAGCCCGCTATTCCATTGGCGGCTTCGCGACGCTTACGATGACATACGCCATCGGCCAGGACGGCTCCATCACCGTAACCGTAAAATTGACTGACATCAAGGAGGGCACTCCGGACATGTTCCGTTTCGGTGTCGAGATGGCGCTCGCCGAAGGTTTCGAAGACATCTCCTTCTACGGACTCGGCCCCTGGGAGAATTATTCCGACCGCCAGTCCTCCTGCGCTATAGGCCTCTACACGCAGAAGATTGCCGAACAGTACCACTACGGATATGTCCGCCCCCAGGAGAGCGGGACGCATACCGAATTGCGCTGGTTCGACGTCAAAGATGCCGGCGGATTCGGCCTCAGGTTCACATCAAGCGAACGTTTCTGCGCATCCGCCCTGCCCTTCGGCCGCAGGGATATCGACCTGTCGCTGACAGGAGGCGGCCGTCTTGATGCAGACGGAGACCAGAGGCATTCGCTCGAACTCCGTCCCGACGGAAAAACCCACCTGAACATCGACAATGTCCAGATGGGTCTCGGTTGCATAGACTCCTGGTGGCACACGGCGGATGAGAAATATATGCTGCCCGCCGTGGACCGCGAATTTGTCCTTACAATCCAGGTTCTTGAGAAATAGCGAAGGCCTTGTTGACCTTCCAGCTCTGCGCCTTGGGCATCTTGAACGATGTCCGGCAGCGGATGTCTTCTACGGACGAGCCGGCGAGCACGGTGTAGCTGCCCGCTGCGGTTTCCCAACTCGAATTCTCTTCATTGAACGATGAAAGCGAGTATGGCTCGATGACAATTTCGATGGTTTCGCTCTGTCCGGGGGCAAGAGCCGCGGTTTTGCCGTAGCCCTTGAGTTCACGCTCGGGCTTGACGAGTCCGCCCGACGGGGCGCTGACGTAGACCTGAACAACCTCCCTTCCAGCCACTGGACCGGAATTGGTAACCTTTACCTTCACAGTCACATTGCCGTCCTTACCTATGCTGGCGGTCGGTTTGCCGTACTCGAAGCTTGTGTAGGACAGGCCGTATCCGAACGGGTACGACACTTCCCTGCCCTTGCTGACGAAGTAGCGGTATCCCACGTCGAGCCCTTCGGCATATTCGGTATAGCTGACGTTACGCACATCCTTGCGGGGGTCGCCGAAGATTCCGGCGGCGGGTTTGAAGTCCACTCCGTCGTAGTCGAACGGGAAATTGTACGAAGAAGGCACGTCGAAATACGCTACGGGCCAGGTCATCGAAAGCTTGCCCGAAGGATTGACATCTCCCTTCAGGACATCTGCCACACTGTTGCCGCCTTCCTCGCCGGGCTGCCAGGCAAGCAGAATGGCGTCGGGGCCGTTCTTCCAGGATGCAGTCTCCACCACTCCTCCGACATTAAGGACCACGACGACCTTCTTGCCGGCATAATGATAGACATTGCAAACGTCGGAAATGAGCCTGCGCTCATCGTCCGAGAGCTGGAAATCATCTTCGATTTTGCGGTCAGCCGCCTCGCCCGAATTGCGCCCGATGGTTACGATGGCGATATCCGAGGCCGGCTCGTTCTTCTCGATGAAACTTCTGGCGATGCTCATTTCGGGTACGGTCTGCTCGCCCAGAAGGACGGTACGCCCTGTTCCCTCGTTGCGCATCCTCAGTTTCGCGAAAGCGATGTATTTCTGATAATAGTCCTTGATTTCGGGCAGAATCGAATAGCCGCTGTTTTCGAGGCCTTCGACCAGGCTTACGACATAGGGCTTGTTGACATTCCCGGAGCCGGTGCCGCCCGCGATGAAGTCATACGATGCCGTGCCGTACAGCGCGACGCTCTTCGCATCCGCCATAGGCAGAGCGCCGCCTACGTTCTTGAGGAGCACCATCCCCTCTCCGGCCGCTTTGCGAGCAACCTGCGCGTGGGCTTTCAGGTCCGGCTTGTCGGAATACACGTATCCATTGAAGCGCGGAGTCTTCACGATGAACTCGAGCACACGGCGGACGCATATGTCAAGCGCCTGCTCTGGCAGTTCGCCGGAGCTCACTTTGGCGATGATTTCACGCGTCTCCCTGAAGTCACCGGGCTCCATAAGGTCGTTGCCGGCAAGAATCTGGTCGGATGTCACGCGAAGGTTTGTCCAGTCGGTCATAACAAGTCCCTTGAATCCCCATTCATCGCGAAGGACGGTTGTCAGCAGATCCCTGTTGCTTTCGGCCCAGATGCCGTTGATTTTATTGTACGACGACATTATTGTCCACGGCTGGGCTTTGCGCACTGCAATCTCAAAGCCTTTCAGATAAAGTTCCCTGATGGCGCGCTCGCTTACGCGCGCGTCGTTGAGCAGGCGGTTGGTTTCCTGATTATTCAGGGCGAAATGCTTTGCTGAGGTGCCGACGCCATTGCTCTGGATGCCGGAAATAATGGCCGCGGCCGTCTCACCGGCAAGAAGCGGGTCTTCGGAATAGTACTCGAAATTCCTGCCGTTCAACGGGTTGCGATGCAGGTTCATTCCGGGGCCGAGGATGACATCAACTCCATATTCAAGCACTTCATTGCCCATGGCAGCACCGACTTCCCGAACGAGGTCCCTGTCCCAGGTGCAGGCCAGAAGGGTTCCGACGGGGAATCCGGTACAGTAATACGTTGCTGAACCGTCCTTGCGCAGCGGGTCGATTCTCAAGCCGGCAGGGCCGTCTGCGAGAACGGTCTGCGGAATGCCGAGCCGTGGTATAGCACGGGTGGTCCCGGCCGAGCCGGGCACAAGGTCTTCGGTCTTGCCGGTGATTCCGTCCAGGACAACGCCCCAGCCTGAGCCTACGACAATCGTAGCCTTTTCTTCCAGGGTCATTGCGGCAAGGACTTCGTCGATATTGTCGGCGCTGAGGGCCGGTGCCTGCTGCGCGGTCATCGTCACGGACGTGGCGAAAAGAATCGCAAAAGTGGAGATAATGTTCTTATTCATATTGCATTGTCCTGCTTTAGTGCGGGGATTATGTGTTTCCATACATACAGACCGCTGTCGGTATAGCCGTCAAAATAGCCGTCCTCGCTGGCGAATGCACCCGTCACGGCGACAACGGCATCGAGTTCGGGGCAGACGTAGATATACTGTCCCATATGTCCTGAAGCATAGAAGGCATCGGCGTTACGCCAAATCTGGTAGCCATAGCCCCTCGCAACGTGGGGAACATAGACGGGATCGAGCCACTCGGAGATATCCCACTTGAAGAATGCCGTGGCGGCTTCCTCCAGATAGTCTGCGGGCAGGACCTGACGTCCTGCATATTTTCCGCCGTTGAGCATCATCTGGCCTACGCGAGCCATATCTTCGGTAGTGAGCCAGAGGCCCCAGCCGCCGCAGTCGTAGCCCTGCATCGTGTCCCAGGTAGGTTTAGGCATGCCGAGCTTGCGCCAGAGACGGGGGTACAGATAGTCATTCATGCTCTGGCCGGTAGCCTTTGTCACAGCCACCGAAAGTATATAGGTACCGAGGCTGTTGTAGCAGTGGAATGTGGCAGGAGTACATTTGAATGGGTGCTTGAAGAATTCCTGAACAAAATCAATGTTGCGCTCACGGGCAAGCGAATCTATATGAGGCATATCGGTAAGGTCCGGCGACAGAGCCCCGATAACCACGAAAGTAGGATCGGTCTCGTGGCCGCAGCCCATCAGCAGCACGTCCCTGACCGTGCATTTCCTGAGGTTCTCGGCACATACGGCATCGGTAAGCGTGTCGAGCACGGCGGATGTCTCCTCCGGGAACAGGTCGGTCATTTTGTCGTCGAGCGAAAGAAGTCCCTCTTCCACGCAGAAGCCGACGGCAAAGGAGGTGAAAGTCTTGCTCGTCGACCACATACGCTGGGGTGTCGATGCCTGCATTCCGTTCATATACTCCTCGGCCACCTTCTTTCCGTTCTGAAGGACGATTACCGATTTGAGAGGCACGTTCGCGCTTTCCGCCACAAAGGCTTCAAGGCCTGCCTTCAATCCGGCCGAGGGCTCGGCTTCGGGCAACACATACTTTCCGCCGCAGGATACGAACGCTGTCAATGAGCACAACAGTGCGATGGTAACATTTTTTCTCTTTGTCATAGTGGTTGTCTGATTGATATTCGTAAATATACTGAAAAAAGAGAACGATACACTCTTTGTCTGAGCGACATTGATTTTCAGGAAAACAATTTGACAATTAAGACAAATGTTCCGTCTCGCCAGCAACAACGCTGTGGCAATCACCCTGCCCATCCCGAGTTTTACCAAAAAGAGGCTCAAACCGGTAAAACTCCCCGCAGCAGAGGCGCTCAGTGCTGCGGGGATGGGAATGGGCCGCACGAAGTCGTCAGGCTTCATACCCGGGGCGACGCCATGCCGGACGGAATCGTCAGAATTTGTATTCGGTGACGCTCTGCAGGCCGGGAATGCCGTAATAGCTTTCTACCAGATCGCCTTTGAGCCAGATTTTACGGCCGAGCAGGTCTTCGTTGTCCACGAGGTTGATCTCATCCCTTATCTTTCCTTTCGCAAGCTGAACCGAAAGGCACATCTCTTTTTCGGTACAGCTTGATTTTGTGGCGAGCACCAGATTGGTGCGCGAAACGAATGGCGGCTCGAACGAGCATTTGCTCGACGACAGGTCACCGCCCACGATGTAGCCGTAAACCCACACGTCCATCTGCCCTGAACGCTCGCGGGCTTCGCTTACGCTCAGGGCGTCATCCTGATCTTCGCCGTCGCTGCCACCACCTATGGTGTAGTTCTGGCTGAGCCAGTCGCGCGTGGTGTCGATCTGGATGCTCACCCCTGCGGCAGTAGTCCCTCCTGATGCTCCGGATGTGCTGATTGTGATAACGAGCACCTGCTGAGCCTCGAGCCTTCGGGTGAAAAGGGTTGTCTGGCTTTGTGAATCGGCCAGGGTAATCGACACGTTGCCAGGCTTGAAGTAGGCAATACGGCGCTCCGAATAACTGTACATCAGACGGCCACCATCGCCGTTCAGATACAGAACACCGTTGGGATAGTCGGTCAGAAAGCTCGGATTGATGTTGAGCCTGATGCCTGCATTGAGCTGGCTGCACACCAGCTCGACTCGTGCGGTCTGCCCGCTCTTGACCACCGCTACCTGCGTATCGCCATACTGCGGGGCATCGAACTGAGGCGCGGTGAAGCTTCGCGACACGGCGCTCACGGTGTATGTCCCGGCATCGAGTGGCAGATTTTCGGGCAGGGCGCTGAAGAGCCCGTTGTACACGGAGTTCCCCTTGGCATCGGTTATGTCGATGATGAAGGAGTCGGTGTCGGGAAGAGAGGCCTTGGTCGCGAAGTCAGCCGGCGAAGAGCCCGGCGCCGCAGCGGAGCCCTGTCCGGCCGAAGGACCGGCTCCGGTCGCGGCCATCGCAGCGGCGTCGGTGAAGCAGGGCGCGAAGCCCACCTGAAGGATGCCAGGCGCATCGTTCCTGCCGGAGGCGGGACCTAAGAGAGAGTTACACGAAACAAGACAGAATGCCGCAAGCGGCAGAAAGGAAAGGAGGCTCCACACGGAGCTGGAAAGGGATTTTGATGTCCTCATAGTTGATTAAGTTTAAAGTTTCGCCGCAGCGTTGCGGCTTGACGCAAAAGTAACCAAAAGTTTGTAAATGAAAAATAATTTCTATATTTGCACTGAAGTTTTTCATAGTTTAAGTTTAGGTTAAGTAGCGGGGAGCTCGCAGTGATGCAAGCTCCCCGTGAATTTTTCCAGTAACGCCCCGACGGGTGGATTATTTTTTGCTTATATTAGCGGTTCGGTTGACTCGTGTACGATAGACCAAAGAACCATTAATTCATTAGTATAATGAAAAGATTAGCCAGTATCATTCTCGCGCTGTTCGCCTTTTCGGCACTGAACGCGCAGCAGATGCCCGAGCTCCCGCTCGACTCGTCCTACAAGGTCGGCCAGCTCGACAATGGCCTGACATATTTCATCAGGCACAACGACAAGCCCGCACAGAGGGCCGAATTCTATCTCGCAACCCACGTTGGTGCCGCACAGGAAACTCCCGACCAGGACGGTCTCGCGCACTTCCTCGAGCATATGTGCTTCAACGGCACCAAGAATTTCCCCGGAAAGGGCATCATCAACTACCTTGAAAGCATAGGCGCCTCGTTCGGCGGCAATGTCAACGCTTCCACCGGAGTCGAACAGACCATCTATCTTCTGCACGACATTCCCCTCGTGAGTGAAGGCGTCATCGATACCTGCCTTCTCATCATGCACGACTATTCTCACTTCGTGACCTGCGACCCTGCCGAAATCGATGCCGAACGTGGAGTCATCATCGAAGAGAAACGTACCCGCAACACCGCTTCCTGGAGGTCGTACATGGCCTGCCGCGAGTATCTGTTCAAGGGCACCAAACTTGGCGAGACCTCGCTCATCGGAAGCCAGGAGAACCTCGAAACCTTCAAGCCCGAGAGCCTCACGAACTTCTACCACACCTGGTACAGGCCCGACATGCAGGCCCTCATCGTTGTAGGTGACATCGACCCGGACTCTGTTGAAGCCAAGATCAAAGCCACGTTCGCCGACATCCCCGCAGCCGAGAATCCCCAGCAGAAAGAACAGTACAAGGTTCCCGACAATGCCGAGCCCCTCATCGCAATCGTCACCGACCCCGAGGCCAGCAGCACGAGCGTAGAACTGTTCTGGAAGAGCGAGCCGATGCCCTTCGGGCTGTGCAACACTCCGTCCGGAATACTTATCGAGGCCTGCAAGGACATCATCAGCTATGCGATGAACGAGAGGCTCGAGGCCATCACCGCCGCACCCGATGCACCCTTCGCGGGAGCCGGATTCGCATTCATGTCCATGGCCGAATGCCAGGAGTGCACGTACTATATGGCCAATGCCCTTGAAGGACAGGTTCTCCGTGCTACCGAAGCCCTGCTCACCGAGGCCGAGCGCATGAAGCGTTACGGTTTCTCCGATGACGAATATTCCCGCGCCAAGGCTTCGCTCCTTACCAAAGCCGAGAATGCCGTCAACAAAGCCGACACCCGCAAGAACACCGAGTTCGTGTACCCTTGCATCAACCATTTCTTCAAGAATACGCCGCTGCTTACCCCTCAGGACAAGCTTGACATTCTGAATCAGCTTCTCCCGATGCTCAACACCACGACTCTCAACCAGATTGCCGCTCAGACAATCACCGATGAGAATCTTGTAGTATTCTACAACGCGCCCGAGAAGGAAGGTCTGACTCACCCGACCGAGCAGCAGTTCAGCGAACTCATCGCGAGCGTACGCGCTTCCGAAATCGAAGCTCTCGAGCAGGAATCCATCCCCGAAACTTTCCTCAACCCCGCCAAGATCAAGGGCGGCAAGATTGTAAAGCGCGCCGAAGGCATACACGGCTCGACAATCTGGACCCTCAGCAACGGTGTCGACGTGGTACTCACGCCCAAGGATCTCGAGAAGGACCGCATCTCCGTAAATATCTCGATGGATGGCGGACGCACCCTTATCCCCACCGCCGACCTGCCTTCGATCCAAGATGACGTCTTCCAGCTTTACTGCGCGAACTGCGGTATCGCCGGTTTCCCTTACAGCACTGTGCAGAAGATGCTTGCCGGCAAGACTGTTTCGGCCTCTCCGTATATCAATGCCATCGTCCACGGAGTCGGCGCTTCGAGCAACGTAAAGGACTTCGAGACCGCTCTGCAGCTCGCATACCTCACATTCACGTCGCCCCGCTTCGACGAGACCGAGTACAACACCGGTATGGACCAGATCAAGGCCGTTCTTCCCAACCTGATGTCCGACCCCAACTATAAGTTCAACAATGAGCTTATGAAGACAGTCCGCGGGAACAGTCCCCGCACCGTCGTGCTCGACGAGGAAACCTTCGCGAAGGCCAATCTCAAGACGCTCAAGAAGGATTATCTCAAACTCTTCAAGGGTGTAAACGGAGCCAGGGTCTATATTACCGGAGACTTCAAGCCCGAAGAAATCGAGGCTCTCGTAGTCAAGTACATCGGAGCTCTGCCCAAGGGCAAGAAGAGCACCGTCAACACCGACAATTTCCCTCAGTTCGCCTCGGGACAGGTAACCAACCACTTCACCACGAAGATGGCCGCGCCCAAGGCTTCCGTATTCAAGCTTTACAAGAACGAACTTCCTTACAGTGTCAAGGCAGAAGTTACCGGCGATGCTCTCGGATACATTCTGGGAATGATCTATACCGAGACTCTGCGTGAGCAGGAAGGCGGCACCTACGGCGCCAGCGCCTACATTGTCACCAATCGCGAGCCTATGGACTTCGCACTCCTCCAGGTTTACTTCGACACCAACAAGGAGAGTTACGAAAAGCTCAATGCCCTCGCCGAAGACGGCATCCGCAGGATTGCCGAGGAAGGCCCTACCGCCGAGCAGTTCGACAAGGCAGTGAAGAACGCCGCCAAGAGCCTGCCCGAGCAGCGCATACGCAATGCCTACTGGGGCTCTGTCGTCCGCGATTGGGTGCGTTTCGGTGAGGATACCGACGCTCTTACCGAGCAGGCTGTCGCCGAACTCACTCCCGAAGACATCAAGGCTCTTGCCGCACACTTCCTGGGCAGCGGCAACTACACCGAGGTCATAATGCTCCCGGAGGAATAAGATGACCTATCCTGCCGAATTCAAGGTTCGCGAAGGCGAATATGTTCCCTCTACCGGCCTGGAGTACTCATCCACCGACCACCTCGCGCGGATGGTGCCCCAGGTCAAGGTGAAGGACATCCGTTTCGATTCGTCCTACCCGTTCCTTGACGAGCGTTTCGCTTTCAAGGCTCAGCGCACGCTGGCCTACCTTATCATCGACACATATCTTTATCTGCTCAACCGCCTGAAGTTCGGCTTGCGCATCGAAGGACGCGAAAGGCTGAAGGCCTGCCGGGACCTTCTGGCCGGAGGAGCTGTGAGCGTGAGCAACCATTGCTACAGGTACGATGGCATTGCAGTGCATTATGCCCTGCGTCATCGGCTATGGATACCTATGCTGCCCGACCTGCTCACCGGCAAGGACGCCTGGCCGCTGAGGCATTTCGGCGGTATTCCGCTCCCCGAAAATGAGCTTGGAGCGCAGAAACGTTTCAGCAGCGCATTCGACAGAATCCACGAGCGGGGCGGATGGATACACGTTTTCGCAGAAGCGCGCAGCTGGCCTTATTACAAGCCGGTGCGCCCGTTCCAGAAAGGAGCGTTTACGTTCGCCTACAAGTATGACGTGCCTGTCATCCCGCTGAGTATATCGTACCGTGAGCGAAAGGGCATTCACAGGCTTTTCGCGCCACGCGAGATTCCGCTCATCACAGTGCGGGTCGGAGATCCCATCGTGCCGGACACGGCAGCGCCGCGAAAAGATGAAGTGGACCGCCTCCTCACCACATGCCACGCGGCGGTATGCGCCCTTGGCGGCATAGAAGTCAACCCCTGGCCCGCTAAAGCAGAATAGCGCTGCGGGCGCCCATCTTCGAA
Organism: Candidatus Cryptobacteroides sp.; assembly: GCA_045597785.1. Taxonomy (GTDB): domain Bacteria; phylum Bacteroidota; class Bacteroidia; order Bacteroidales; family UBA932; genus Cryptobacteroides. Next base: position 4,893 of record JAZLKT010000113.1, on the reverse strand, counting down.
AAGTTTGCACAATACGCGCGTATTGTGCAAACTTTTCTGTAATGGAGCTGATTCTAGCGCAGAGCGCTGTTCAGTTTGTCATCGATCGCCTCGTCGGAAGGACGGATGCAGTCGGCATCGATGAACGTACCGTCCGGGGCGATAAGAAGGAAGCGGGGAATGGTGTTGATTCCCACCTTGCCGCAGAATTCGCGATGAGCCTGCCTGTCGAGCCTGTATTGCGGCCAGAAGGGCTTCTCTTCGGCGAGGAACTCAAGCCAGGGCCCGTCGGTGCTGTCGGTCGAGATGCTGATGAACGCAATCTTGTCGTTACCCTTGTATTTGCCGGCGAGAGCGGCAAAGTACGGAGCCTCGCGCACACATGGCCCGCACCAAGTGGCCCAGATATCGATGTAAAGGACCCTCCCGAAGAGTGACGATAGCGCGACCGTCTTTCCGTCGGGGGTCAGAAGGCTGGTGTCTGGCACCAGAGCGCCCGGGCGGGAGTTGACGGCCGCATCAATCATTGCGCGGCCGCGCTCGATGAGTTTGGTGTTTTCGGGGACGAATTTCGAAATCTCGTCCAGAAGAGCCTCGTACTTCGGCAGCTGGTCGGCATCGATCTTCCTGATATTGTATGAGACATACTTGCCGGCAAGCATATCCTTGGCTGCGGTCAGTTTCAGTTTCTTGCCGTATTTGCGCATAAAGGCTATGCAGGACGAAATCTCGTCCTCGCCAAGGCCGCGGCTGGCCAGGTCGGCCCAGCGATAAATCATTGAGAAGGTGATCGCCTCGGGGTCATTCGGGTTGACGCGTGCTATGAGAGCTTCGTATTCGGGATAATCGTACGGATCCGCATCGTCCTTGTAGGCCTTCTGCTCAAGCAGCATGCACTTCATAAGAGCTCCGGCCAGATCGGCACGCTTCGAGTAGTAACGGTCCATCCCGGCCTTGTAGGCGGAGCGGAAGGCGGCATCGAGGCTGTCGAGCCGCGCGAGGCTCTCATCCGCACTGATGGAAGGGTCGGCGTCCTGGCGGATATTGTACGACCAGAAGTCGAGATATGTCCGGTAGAAATCGCCCCACATGCGGCCGGCGGCTTCGTCGCCCCTGTCATAGGTCACGTCCACATCCTTCAAATATTCATTGACTTTGAAAGACATGCAGACGGTGTCGTTCGCATTGATGCGGGCACCGAACTCCGCTCCGCCAACCGAAACGACCAGGTCGGCAAAACCTTCGACATTCTCAAGTTGGAACTCGAATGTCCCGTCCTCGAACTTGGGACTGTAGTAACCCATCTGCTGTCCTGGCTGATACGAGAGAACGACTATGTTACCGGGCTCGCCTTCTACACATCCCTGAAGGACGATGGTTCCCGTTTCGGGAGCCTGGCTGCAGGCAGAGGCAATGAGCGCAAGGGCGGCAAGTGAGCGCAGGGGTTTCATTATTCGGCTGTTTTGTAAACGGGCCGGATGAGGCTGACAATACGGCGATCGGCATATCCGGTATCCACTTCGTCATCCTCATAGAATAACATATGCCAGGCGAAATAGTCATGCTCCGGCTGTTCGGCCCAGTAGTAACGTGAAGAAGTCCAATAGTAATATGTCATCGACGACACTCCATCATAGGGAGTATTGTAGATTTTGATAGTATTGCCATTGGGGCCTTCCACAATAACTGTATTTGTAGCGCTGTCCCAGTCAAAATCACACTCCTGCACAAGTTCCGCCCAATCGTCGGAGCTCGGGATACTCCACCCAGCGCCCCAGGCTTGCGTTGCAGCATCATCCTCGGGAAGAAGTTCAGTAAGGCCGTCAGTCACATTATACTTTATCTCTTTCCCATCCTCATCTTCCCACTTATAATCATTGATTGCATCTTCGAAGCGGGGGCTTGTTTCGCCCCAGGCGTAGAGTGATCCGCCTTCGTACTCCGATGCTGCCCCAAGATTGAAGGAAGCCCATTTTGTACCGCTCGTCAGACCGAGATCAATCGCTTCGGCTTTGGATGTTGCAACAACAGTCACAGTGCAACTGGCAGATATGGACGCGTCGTCAACCCAGGTTGCCGTAATGGTGGTTGTTCCCTCCTTCAGACCGATTACACGGCCGGAATTGCTGACTGCAACAATTTCAGGATCGCCCACAGTCCAGATAAGGTTTTTATCCAGGCAATTCCTCGGGGAGAGTGTGTATGAAATATCGGTGGTCGAACCAACGCACACGGAAATGGCATCAAGAGCAAAGGAAAGCGATGTTGCGGGTATAATCCTCGAATATACGGGGCGGACATACAGTCCGTTGCATTTCAGTGCAGAATACGGAGTGATCATTGGCGGGGCCATCATTTCCACATCATTGAAGACCATAAGATTATAAGCCAGCTTGTCATTCCCGGATTCGAGACAGGAGGAAGATGACCAATAATAGTGATCGCTCGGAAGGAAAATGGATTCATCCGTATAACCTTTGACCTTACTGAAAAGACGTATGCCTTCGATTCCGTCAACGGTTGCAGCCTCACATTCCGTATTGCGGACTAGTTCATAGAATTCTTCTACCGTAGGTGTACGCCACTGCGTTCCATAGACGACGTTTGCGGCATCGTCGCCTGCATCAAGAATTTGGTCGAAGTCACAGACTCCTCCGTCAGCGAAACAAGAATATTTGATGATATACTCCTCTGTGCCGTTACAATATTTGTATGTTCCCCAGGAATAATTGGCCTTCGGGATTGTCTCGCCCCAGGCATAGAGTGAGCCGGCAGGGGCTGTTGCGCTTACACCTACATTCTGCGTTCCCCAGAGGGTGCCGCTTGGCAGGCCCAGGTCGATATAGCCCAAAGTGGAAGCCAGTGCAAAGACAGTATTATACGATCTTCCGGTTCCAAGGGCTGCCGGGGTGAAGGCCGATTCATAGACTACATTATAGGAATCCAGAATGGAAAGTTCCCTGGCGGTAGCGGCGGCCGAAGCCACCGTTGCCATCTGGAACGAGCCGCGGCCATCGCCCGAGAGCGAGAAAACGTCCGAACCGCTGCGTGTGATGGTCCCATTGACAGCTCCTGATACTGCAGGAGCGGCGCTACCGGAGAGGCTCAGCACACAAGCGGTGTTCACGTCGCTTATCATTGCGTTCTGAACCTGAGCGCTTGAGGCGAAGCCGGTAAAATTGACCTTCATCACGGATGTGGCGAAATTGAATGGAACGATGGTTTCCGTTATTGTCGTGCCGTCGAAGGGCAGAGTTCCGTAAACCACGAAGGGTGTTGCGGTAGCGTTCTGCTCTGACAGGTCAAAGCTGATCTTTCCGTCCTTCACCGCAGGCGCGGCGCTGAGTGTCGGGCAATAGACGAGGGTGAGGAGGCTGGCCGATGTGGTGCTGATGCTTCCGCTGAGCACCGCGATGCGGTCGTCATCTCCATTTAGAGAGGCCGTGAGACTGCCAAGGCACGACGTTCCGTCGAAGACGTAAACCGTCTCGTCTCCCTCCCACGATACGCGGATATTGCTGATGAGCGAAGCTTTGCTGCCGGGCTCGTCGGATGTGTATTCGCCCATAAGACCGTTTACCGACACTGCGATGGTGCCTTCATTCTGAATGTTTGCAGGCAGGACCGCCTCGGTACACGACACTGCCATTGCCGCAACTGCTGCGGCCACGATTGCTATAATGTTTCTTTTCATATTCATAATTGCTCTTTTTGCGTTCCCCATTGCTCCGCTTGCTCTCCTCATTGCTCTGCTTTCGTTCCTCATTGCTCCGCTTGCTCTCCTCATTGTTCTGCTTTACCACGTTCAGCAACGGAACTCTTTTCTGATTTTACCCCGCAATTCAGGACCGGGATGCAATCAAACAATCTGCCGGGCAAATGTCAGTTCCTAATACAAATCTTCTTCCGGATCGGTTTCGGTAGATGTCGGGATGCCATCGGAGATGACCAGCAGTTCCTGCCGAAGCATCAGTTCCACGACTTTTGCCTCGGGAGCCTTGTAATTTAGTATATTATTATCTGTCATAATCGTATTAGATTTTTTCGCGCCGCGAAGATAGCAATAAATTTATGGAAAAACACATCGACCACGCTTCGGGCCCTTTCCGAGGGAAACACGAAGTCGGCAGGGCAGAGTATTCCGACTTTGGCCTCTTTTCCGGAAAACGAGAGGGCGGAGCGCGAAACCGATTATTACCGGGGCCTGTTTTGGTAAAACTCGGGGCCGCGATGCAGAGTTTTCCGACTTTCGGCTTCTTTTCCGGAAAACACAAGGCAGGCGATGCAGAGTTTTCCGACTTTTGGCTTCTTTTCCGGAAAACGCGAGGGAGCAGAGCGGAGTTTTCCGACTTTTGGCTTCTTTTCCGGAAAACTCGAGGCAGGCGATGCGGAGTTTTCCGACTTTTGGCCTCTTTTCCGGAAAACGAGAGGGCGGACAGCAGGCCGGCGAGGGGCGGAGTGTCAGCGAATCGTGCCACCCCCGGCTAGGGGGAGGGCCAGCTTTGCTGGCGGGGGTTTCGCGGGCACTCCGCCCCTCGGCGGAGTGCAAAGCCGATTATTACCGGGGCCTCTTTTGGTAAAACTCGGGGCCGCGATGCGGAGTTTTCCGACTTTCGGCTTCTTTTCCGGAAAACGCGAGGGAGCAGAGCGGACTTTTCCGACTTTCGGCTTCTTTTCCGGAAAACGCGAGGGAGGCAGAGCGGAGTTTTCCGACTTTTGACCACTTTTCTGGAAAACACAAGGCAGGCGATGCAGAGTTTTCCGACTTTCGGCTTCTTTTCCGGAAAACGCGAGGCAAGCTGAGCGGAGTTTTCCGACTTTTGGCCTCTTTCTCGGAAAACACAAGGGAGGCAGAGCGGAGTTTTCCGACTTTTGGCCTCTTTTCCGGAAAACACAAGGCAGGCGATGTAGAGT
>JAZLKT010000112.1:0-3774 GCA_045597785.1 Candidatus Cryptobacteroides sp. | reverse complement strand
CGCAAGATAATCGTGGACACCTACGGCGGCCGGGGAGCACACGGCGGCGGCGCATTCTCGGGCAAGGACCCTTCGAAGGTTGGCCGCAGCGCCGCATATGCGGCAAGGCATATCGCCAAGAACCTCGTGGCTGCCGGCGTGGCCGACGAAGTGCTGGTACAGCTGGCCTACGCCATAGGCGTGGCTCGTCCGGTGAGCATTTTCGTCGAAACCTACGGCAGCGAGGCACCCGCACTCAAAGAGCGTTTCGGCGGCAACGAAGCCGCCCTCAATGCCTTCATCGCTTCGAAAATCGATGAGCTCTGGGACCTCCGTCCCGCAGCGATCGTAGAGCGTTTCGGCCTGAAGATGCCCATCTACGAGGCTACCGCTTCGTACGGCCACATGGGCCGCGAGCCTTTCGTGCGCGAAGAAAAGATCCGCCGCCCCGACGGCAGTTGGGAGACCGTTCCGGTCCAGTTCTTCGGCTGGGAGAAACTCGATATGGCGGACAAGGTCCGCGAGGCGATTCTTCTCTAATCCAATCAGGGTATTCAAGGCCAGTTGACCCGCACCGTGAAAGAACCGGCGCCCAGTCGCGTCGGCCCGGTCAGACTTCGACCCAGTGAATCTTCACGCCGGAGCGTTCCATCCCGCGGAACCAGGTCATCTGGCGTTTTGCAAACTGATGTATGGCGGTAGCGAGCAGAGTGCGCATCTGCCCGAATTCCAGTTCACCCAGCACGTACTGCGTAACAAACTTGTATTCAAGACCATACGAGATGAGCACCTCGGCCGGAACGCCCGAAGCGAGAAGGGCGCGCATCTCCTCGGCCATACCCGAAGAGAGCCTTTCGTCGAGCCGCGCGTCGATGCGGCGGTTACGCTCCTCCCTTCCTACCAGCGTGCCAATGAAGAACACTTTGCCGGGAAGGGCCGGATTGGCCGCACATACATCCGAGCCGCTGCGGGACCCGTCGCTCAAGGGGCGCTTCGTTTCGAAATCGTAGCCTGCCGTCACGGCAGAGATGTAAAGCCCTGTGCCGCCGCAAAGGACTGGAACCCTCCCGCGGGAGCGGATGTCGGCCCAGGCGGCGCAGAAATCTTCCTGGAAGCGGTGGACGTTGTATTGCTCGCCAGCGTCGGCGATATCTATGAGATGATACGGCACTTCGCCGTATTCGTCGAGGTCCTTGCCCGTGCCTATGTCCATTCCGCGATAGACCTGACGGCTGTCGGCCGAGATTATCTCGCCGCCGAGCGCACGGGCCAGAGCGACGGCATAGCGCGTCTTGCCCGAAGCCGTGGGGCCGAGCACGCAAACGAGGTCGTACTCCCCGGCCTCGAGGGACTCTTTCAGAGCCCGGACATCGACGGTTTCAGGCTCGGGAAGCGGCGCGGGAACGGGTTTGCGGCTTTTTGACATGGAAGGGCTTGTTATGAACGTTCGAGTTCGCGGCGAAGGTCTTTCTCCTTGATGCTCTGCCGCTTGTCGTACTCCTTCTTTCCCTTCGCCAGGGCGATATGTAGTTTTGCGAAGCCGTTTTCGGCGATGTAGGCGCGTACCGCCACAATCGTGAGACCTTTCTGCTTGTCGGCCTGGGCCAGATGCCGCAGTTCCTTCTTCGTGAGAAGCAGTTTACGGTCGCGCAAAGGTTCGTGTCCGCCCCAGGACCCCCAGAAATAGGTGGCGATGTTCATTCCGCGCACGTAGAGTTCGCCGCCGGAGAAGTAGCAGTATGCATCCTGCAGCGAAGCCTTTCCGGCGCGGAGGCTCTTTATCTCCGTACCGACCAGCACTATGCCGGCATCGTATTCCTCGAGGAACTCGTAATCGAACGAGGCCCTCTTGTTGTTGATGCGGACTTTGCCTGAAGGACGTGCCATACTATCGGAAAAGGTATGAGAAGGTGTAGTATGTCATCACGCCGGAAGCGATGAGCTTGACTCCGGTCGTAAGGATGAATCCGAGAAAAGCGCCGATGGCGGCCTTGATGGAAGTTCCCAGGTCGCTGTCGGCAACGATGAGCTCGCCTATGAAGGCACCCATAAGGCTTCCGGCTATCATTCCGATTGGGGTGAAGAAGATGCCGGCGAAAAGACCTATCATTGCGCCGGTCGAGGCCGCCTTGTGCCCGCCTGTCACCCTTGTGAGCGCAGCGGGAACCACATAGTCTATGAGGGTGAGGCCTATCACTATGGCAAGCCATACACCAAGGAACGCGAGCGACATCTCGGCCTTGTCGGAGAAAAAGACGAAAAGCAGAGACACCCAGTTGAGCGGAGGCCCGGGGATGCCTGGAAATATGCTTCCGAGGAAGCCGAGAACTGCGGCAATTATTGCCAGAATTGCAAAAACGTCCATTTTACTTCTTGTTTGGCTGATGCGAAAAAGAGCGGCGCGGGCCTTCCTGTTCGCGCCAGTAAGCGGCGTCGAACGCTTCGGGATGCACATACGCACCTTCTTTGTCAATCACAAATGACATATATGTAATCTTGTACCCCTGTTCGAGAAACATCTTTTCGTAGAAGGTCTGCACTTCCCGTGCCACTGACGGAATGTCACCGGATGCCGCCGCATCACCGCCGTAGAGGTCGGTGGTCCGGCTCAGAACTTCGAGCGAATTGACCTCGCACACGGCGGACGTGTATTCGTGCAGGAAGCGGCTGTCGGTCTTGAGGTGCACGATTCCTCCCGGACGCATGATGCTGCGGTAACGCTCGAGAAAGAGGGGCGAAGAGAGCCTCGAGTTCTCGCTTTTCATCTGCGGGTCGGAGAATGTCAGCCATATGCCGTCCACCTCGCCCGGAGCGAAAAGCGCCGTGAGGAACTCGATGCGCGTGCGCAGGAATGCCACGTTCCCGAGCCCTTCGGCAGTGGCAGTCTTGGCTCCGCGCCACAATCTGGCGCCCTTTATATCGACGCCAACAAAACATTTGTCGGGATTCCGCCGGGCAAGGTCGAGCGTATATTCACCCTTGCCGCAGCCGAGTTCGAGAATCAGAGGGCAGTCTTCGGGAAGAGTGGGGAACATCTTCCTGCGCCAGGCGCCCTTTACCGGGTGATCTGTCAGTGCGAAATATCCCCCTTCGCCCAGTATTTCCGCGGCGGAAGGCTGCAGAAGGCAAGCGAAGGTTTCGTTCTCGGCGAATTTGCGAAGCTTATCGTGTCCCATTTTTACTGATTGTCAATCCAAGCCCGCAGAAGCCCTCGGGCACTCCGGCCAGGCTTACGAGCAGAGTCCAGTCGCCCGCCTCGGGCACCACGACACCGCTGCGGTAGGCAAAGCGGCGCCCGCAGTCCGACCCTCCGTCGGCATAAACAGTCTCGGCCAGAGACGCCTGCTCTCCCTCCGACGAAGGCGAAAACCAGCGGATATTCATCTCTAGCGGCGCTCTTGCCGAGCGTGACAGGGCGTGCAGGTTGTCGGTTCGTGTATAAAACGACAGGTCATATACATTCAACGTGTCGGAAACCGGAAATACGAAGGAATACACTCCGTCGGACGCATCTTCAGCCCGCACGAACGCCTCGTAGCCCGAAGGCTCCGAACATGCGCAGCAAAGAAGCGCGGCAAGGACGAAGAGCGTCGTTTTCATCCGCATTCCCTATTTAGTGTCGGATTCCTTGGAAGCCTTTGCACCCTTGCCCCTGCCATGCTGGCGGCGAGAAGAGCGGCTCTTTTTCTTTTTCGGCGAATCGAAGCGCGAAATGCTCCCCTCGCCCACTGCCGTTACAAACTCGGGCGCTGCGGCAACCGGCTCCTGGCGGAGCGATGAGGGTTTCTCGCCGTG
>JAZLKT010000111.1:0-11785 GCA_045597785.1 Candidatus Cryptobacteroides sp. | reverse complement strand
CGCGCTTCGGAACGCCCGAGGAGTTCAAGGCCCTCGTGGATGATGCCCATAGCCGCGGCATAGCCGTGGTAATGGATATCGTCCACTCGCATATGGTCAAGAACGAGGCCGAAGGGCTGAGCCGCTTCGACGGGCGCGAAGACCTCTACTTCTACGACGGCTGGCAGGGGCATCATCCCGCCTGGGACAGCCGCTGCTTCGATTACGGCAAGCCGCAGACCCTGCACTTCCTCCTTTCGAACTGCAAATTCTGGATGCAGGAATATCGGCTCGACGGTTTCCGCTTCGACGGCGTGACCTCTATGCTGTACTGGAATCACGGTCTTGAGACCGACTTCGGCTCGTACAGCCAGTATTTCGGAGGCGGCGTGGACGAGAACGCGGTGACATACCTGGCCATGGCCAATATGCTGGTGCACGACATACTGCCATGGGCCGTGACCATAGCGGAGGATATGAGCGGAATGGCGGGCCTTGCCGCGCCCATTGAAGCGGGCGGAGTGGGCTTCGACTACCGTATGGCGATGGGCATAGCCGACCATTGGATAAAGTGGATAAAGGAGCTTCCCGACGAGCAGTGGAATATGGGCTCGATATGGTGGGAACTCACCAACAAGCGCGCTGACGAGCGGACCATTTCCTATGCCGAGTGCCACGACCAGGCGCTGGTGGGCGACAAGACCATCATCTTCCGCCTCATGGACAAGGAGATGTATTACGGGATGCAGCTCGGCAGCCGGAATCTGACAGTTGAGAGGGGAGTGGCCCTGCATAAACTCATCCGCCTCGTCACGGCAGCGACGGCAGGGGGAGGATACCTGACCTTCATGGGCAACGAATTCGGTCATCCCGAGTGGATAGACTTCCCGCGCGAGGGGAACGGCTGGTCGTACAAATATGCCCGCAGGCAGTGGAGTCTTGCCGACAACCCTGCCCTGCGTTACGCCGGTCTCGAAGCATTCGATGCCGCTATGGTGCAGTTCCTGCGCGGTCGCGACCTGCTTGCGGACGCGCCCGAATGCCTGCAGTGCGACGATCAGAGCAAAGTTTTGGTTTTCAGACGCGCAGATGTTATCTTTGCGCTGAATTTCAACCCCGTGAATTCGTACGAAGGATATGAGTTCGCGGCTCCCTCCGGCCTTTGGCGGATGGCCTTCAATTCAGATGAAAAACGCTTCGGCGGCTTTGACAGGCTTCAAAGCGCGGAAGCACACACAACCACCGAGAACAATACACTGAAGCTGTACCTGCCGAGCAGGTGCGCTCTGGTGTTGTATAAAGAAAAATAGAAATATGGCATTTCTGAAGTTCAACAAATCGGAACTGGTGAACCTCGCTTACTCTCTGAAGCGCGAGATTATCTGCGCCGGGCGCACCGGAGCCTATTGCAACACGTCCATTGTTACCTGCAATACGCGCCGCTACCACGGTCTTTTCGCCGTGCCGCTCGACCGTTTCGGGGGCGACCGTTTCCTGCTGCTCTCCTCTATCGACGAGACTCTGGTGGTGGACGGGAAACAGTTTAACCTGGGCATCCATTGCTACGGGGACATCTACGAGCCCCGTGGCCACAAGTACGTCGTGGATTACGAAGCCGACCCGGTGCCCTGCATAACCTATAAGGTAGGGCAGGTCGTGTTCAGAAAGTCCCTTCTCCTATGCCGCGACAAGGACAGGCTGTTCATCAAGTATGAACTCCTTGAGGCTCCGGCGAAGGTGAAGCTTCAGCTCAAGCCTCTGCTTGCGTTCCGCAATATTCACGACCTGACCCATCGCAACGATGCCGCGAACACCTCTTACGACGAGGCCGAGGGCGGAGTTTCGTACCGCGAGTATGCCGGTTTCCCCAATTTGTTCCTCCAACTTTCCGGCAAGTCGGAGTATCACCACGCTCCCTGCTGGAATATGAACATCACCTACAGCGACGAGTACAGGCGCGGATACGACTGTCGCGAAGACCTGCTGATGCCCGGCTGGTTCGAACTCGAACTCGGCACCAAGGGTTCGGTTATTCTGTCTGTAGGCAAGGTCGAGGAACGTCCCGCATCATTCACCAGGGAGTACAATGCCGCGCTTGCCACGATGCCCCGTATCGAAGGACACCGCGACCAGCTCGAAGCCTGCGCTTCGACTCTCGTCACGAACCACAATGGCCGCCGCAAGATAGAGGCCGGCTACTCGTGGCTGTACAGCGGCCTTCTGCGCGAGACGCTCGAGGCCCTTCCCGGCCTGACCCTCTACGGCCTGCATAGCAGCGCACAGTTCGAGGAGATTCTGGATAACCTCATCGCCGATGAGCAGGAGCGTCTGACACGCCGCACGACCCAGGTGGAGGCCCCGCTCTATATGGCTAGCACCCTGCAGGCGTACATCGACTACGGCGCTTCCGAAGCTGCAGTCTGGAAGAAATACGGACACGTCATCAAGAATATACTCGAGAGTTATCTGCCCGGCGAGCGCCGCGAGGTCGCGATGCAGCCCAACGGCCTGCTCTGGGCACAGATGGACGGGGTCGCGCTGAGCTGGATGAACGCCTACATAGGCGGTCGCGCCGTGACCGAAAGGGCCGGCTACCAGGTCGAGACCAACGCTCTGTGGTACAACACCATCTGCTTCGCCCTCGAAATGGAACGCAAGTACGGCTCCAAGGCCGGTAGCTTCGAAAAGAAATGGTCTGCCATCGCGCAGCTCGTGCGCCAGAACTATACACCAACCTTCTTCGACGAGCGGGCGGGCTATCTGGCCGACTACGTGGACGCGGCCGGCCGCAATATGGACGTGCGCCCCAATCAGCTCTATGCCATCTGGGTCAAGTATTCTCCGGTGGAGGAGGAGCTGCACCCGCTGATTCTGCGCGTCATCGACGGCGAACTTGTGACGGCCCGCGGAATCAGGACCCTCTCGCCGCGCGATGTCAAATACAAAGGTGTTTACGAAGGTTCGCAGATAGAACGCGACCTTGCCTACCATAACGGTTGCGCGCACACCTTCCTTCTGGAACAGTATATAGACGTAGCCTTCCGCGTGAAGGGACAGTCGTTCTGGAAGAAGGCCGAGTGGCTTACGGAAGGTTTCTTCGAAGACCTCGGCAAGCACGGCGTCGGCGCGTTCTCGGAACTTTATGACGGCGATCCGCCGCACGAGGCCCACGGAGCCATTTCTTCGGCCCTGAGCACTGCGGCGCTCCTGGTCGCCGACCATCTGCTTGACAAATACAAAGAGGAGGACAGGACATGAGAGTGCTGATGTTCGGTTGGGAGTTTCCTCCCCACATTGCCGGCGGTCTGGGCACTGCCTGCAAGGGTATTGTCGAAGGCCTCGCACACAACGGCGTGGAGACCATTTTCGTGATGCCTTCGGCCAGCGGAGACGAGGACCAGTCCTGTACCACTATCATAAATGCCAGCGACGTGGCCGTGCGCAATGTGAGCAGCACCGTGGACGAGTTCCTCGACAAGGTCAAGTTCATACACGTCGATTCCAGCATCGTTCCCTACGTCGAGCCCGAAGAGTACTTCGAGGCCATAGAGAAGATGAAACGCGAACAGCGCACCGAAACCACGGTGGGCTTCGGGCAGAAGTTCAAGTTCTCGGGCAAGTACGGCGCGAACCTCCTCGAAGAGGTGAGCCGCTATGCCCAGGTCGGCGGTACGATTGCAATGCAGCACAGCGAGGAATTCGACGTCATCCACGCTCACGACTGGCTTACCTACCTTGCCGGAATAGCCGCCAAGGAACTCACGGGCAAGCCGCTCGTAGTGCACGTGCACGCGACTTCGTTCGACCGCGGAACCGACGATATGGTCGACAGCCGCGTATATGCCATCGAGAAGCGCGGAATGGAGGCTGCCGACAAGGTGGTCGCCGTCTCGGAACTCACGCGCAACATAGTGATAAACAAGTACGGCATTTCGCCCGACAAGGTGGTTGCCGTTCACAACGCAGTCGATTTCTCGGGCCGCGAGAACCTCGATGTCGAAAGGGGAGTGAAGGACAAGGTCGTTACTTTCCTCGGTCGCATCACCTTCCAGAAAGGTCCCGAATACTTTATCGATGCGGCAGCCAAGGTCCTCAAACGTACTCCGAACGTGCGATTTGTGATGGCCGGAAGCGGTGATATGATGAACCGCGCCATCAGGCAGGTCGCCCGTCTGGGCATTGCCGACAGGTTCCATTTCACCGGATTCCTGCGCGGCGGCGAGGTGCAGAAGATGTTCGCCCTGAGCGATGTGTACATCATGCCTTCGGTAAGCGAGCCTTTCGGAATCTCTCCCCTCGAGGCAATGCGTTCCAACGTGCCGTCCATCATCTCGAATCAGAGCGGTGCGGCCGAGGTGCTCAAATATGCGTTCAAGGTCGATTTCTGGGATGTCGATGCAATGGCTGACGACATCTATGCGCTGCTCAATTATCCGGCTCTCTCGAAATTTGCCGCGGAGCAGGGCCTCGAAGAAGTGAATGCCCTCAAATGGGACCACGCTACGGCAAAATTGAAAAAGGTTTACGAATCAGTAATAAAGTAAGGATATGGGAAAACAGATTTGTATGTACTTCCAGGTACATCAGCCCACAAGGTTGAGGCTTTACCGTTTCTTCGATATCGGCAAGGACTCGCATTATTATGACGATTTCGCCAACAGAACCATCCTCAAGAGGATAGCGGGCAAGTGCTATCTTCCGATGAACGAGCTGCTACTGCGGCAGATAGAGGCCGGAAAGGGCGCTTTCAAGGTGGCCTTCAGTATATCCGGCTCGGCTCTCGAACAGTTCGACCGTTACGCTCCGGAGGTGATAGAGAGTTTCCGCGCTCTGGCCGCCACCGGTCAGGTGGAATTCCTCTGCGAGACATACTACCACTCGCTGGCCGCCCTGGGCAGTGAGGCCGAGTTCGAGCACCAGGTGGCCAAGCACAAGGCTGCAATCGAGGAGCATTTCGGCGTGACTCCCGTTACGTTCCGAAACACAGAGCTCGTCTATTCCGACTCCATCGGAGCGAAGGTCCAGTCGCTCGGCTTCAATACGATGCTTACCGAAGGCGCCCGCCACATAATGGGATGGCGTTCGCCCAACTATATCTATTCCAACGATATCGCTTCCGAGCAGAAACTGCTCCTTCGCAACTACAAGCTCAGCGACGATATGGCTTTCCGCTTCTCGGACCGAGGCTGGAGCGAGTGGCCCCTTACCGCCGACAAGTTTGCACAGTGGCTTGACGATGCAGAAGGGCAGATCGTGAACCTGTTCATGGATTATGAGACCTTCGGAGAGCATCAGAACGCTGACAGCGGAATATTCGACTTCATGAAGGCTCTGCCCGGTGCCATCCTTGCGAAGGGTATGAACTTCGTCACTCCCGCCGAGGCCGCCGCTTCGCTCGAGGCTGTTTCGGAGCTTTCGGTTCCCAATACCATTTCGTGGGCGGATGAAGAGCGCGACCTTTCCGCCTGGCTCGGAAACGAACTCCAGAGCGAGGCATTCAAGAAGATTTACAGGCTCGAAGAGAAACTCGCCATCCTGAACGACCCCATCCTCTGGGCCGACTACGGCCATCTTCAGGAAAGCGACCACTTCTATTATATGTGCACCAAGTTCTTCTCGGACGGCGATATGCACAAATACTTCAACCCGTACAACACGCCTTACGAGGCATTCATCAACTATATGAACGTCCTGAGCGACTTTATTATACGTGTAAACGACAAATATTCAAGCAGATAATTCAATATGGCAGATACACCATCCTGGAAAAGCGTCCGTGTGACGCGTCATCTCCCCGAAGCCCTGAGCGGGCTCGAAACCCTTTGCAAGAACCTCTGGTGGTGCTGGAACGACAATGCCAAGGCACTCTTCAAGTCGGTTGACGCCGACCTCTGGCACCGTTCCGGCCACAATCCTATGGTCATTCTCGACCAGGTGAGCCTCAAGCGCTATAACCAGCTGGCGAAGAACGAGGACTTCCTCCACCGTCTGAAGGACGTTATGGACGACTTCAATTCGTATATGGCGCTCAAGAGCGAGAGGACAGAGCCTTCTGTCGGATATTTCTGTATGGAATACGGTCTCGACAGTTCGCTGAAGATTTATTCCGGCGGCCTTGGAATTCTTGCGGGAGACTACCTCAAGGAGACTTCCGATATGAACGTGGACCTTGTTGCGGTGGGCCTTCTGTACCGCTACGGCTATTTCACCCAGAAACTTACTCCTGCAGGCAACCAGGTGGCCGAATACGAGGCGCAGGATTTTCTCAAGATTCCCGCCGAACCCGTTCTGGGCGAGGACGGGCAGTGGCTTACGACCTATGTCACCCTGCCGGGGCGTGAACTTCGCGCCCGCATCTGGAAGGTGGCCGTGGGAAGGACCGACCTTTATCTGCTCGATACCGACTATGAGGCCAATTCCGAAGCCGACCGCCAGATAACCCACCAGCTTTACGGTGGCGACTGGGAGAACCGCCTCAAGCAGGAGATTCTGCTCGGAATCGGCGGCGTAAGGGCCCTGAGGGTGCTCGGGCTCAACCCTACCATCTACCATTACAACGAGGGCCACGCCGCATTCGCGGGACTCGAAAGGCTCCGCGAGTATATGTTCGAGGGCAAGATGGCCTTCAGCGAGGCAATGGAACTCGTTCGCGCATCGGGTCTCTTCACTACGCATACCCCTGTTCCTGCAGGTCACGATGCCTTCGACGAGGGAATGCTCCAGCATTATCTCGGCCATTATCCCGAGCGTTTCGGTATCGACTGGAACACCCTGCTGGGCCTGGGTAAACTGAACGTCTACGACAAGAACGAGCGCTTCTCGATGAGCATTCTTGCCGCCAATATGAGCCAGAACGTCAATGGCGTTTCGATGCTGCACGGCAAGGTGAGCCAGGATATCTTCGCCCCGATGTATCCGGGATACCTGCCCGAGGAGCTTTATGTCAGCTATGTAACCAACGGCGTTCACTATTCCACCTGGGCTTCGAAAGAATGGAAGTCCCTGCAGGGAAAGGTGTTCGGTAATGAGTTCAAGACACATCACTACGACAAGTCCTGCTTCGACGGTATATACAATGTGCCTGATGAAGACATCTGGGATACTCGCAAATATGTCAAGACCGAGCTTATGAATGCAGTGAAGGAGCGCCTGAGCGACCCGGCCCTGAGTTCGCATTATTCTCCCCGCGAGGTCGTGACTATCAAGAAGACTCTTCGCGACGACGTGCTCACCATCGGCTTTGCAAGGCGTTTCGCTACCTACAAGAGGGCTACGCTTCTCTTCCGCGACCTCGACAGGCTTGATGCCATCGTCAACAACCCTGAGCGTCCTGTTCAGTTCATATTCGCCGGCAAGGCCCATCCTGCCGACGGAATGGGTCAGGACCTTATCCGTCAGATTGTCGAGATCAGCAAGGACCCCCGCTTCATCGGCAAGATAGTCTTCGTGCCCGGTTATGATATCACTCTTGCAAAGAGGCTCGTGCAGGGCGTGGACGTATGGCTCAACAACCCTACCCGCCCGCAGGAAGCGTCCGGTACCTCGGGCGAGAAAGCTTCGATGAACGGCGTTATGCACTTCTCCGTGCTTGACGGCTGGTGGGTCGAAGGGTACAAGGAAGGCTGCGGCTGGGCTCTGCCTCTCGAACAGACATACGAAGACAACGGGTATCAGAACGAACTCGATTCCGCTACCATCTATCAGATAATCGAGAATGAGATAGCTCCCTCGTACTATGAGACCGACCCCAAGACCGGCCGCAGTGCGAAGTGGATAGGCTATATCAAGAATACCATCGCGAAGGTTGCGTCCAACTTCACTACGAACAGGATGCTTACCGACTACTGCGAGAGGTTCTATCTGCCTCAGGCTGAACGTTTTGCCCTTCTCAATGCCGACGGAGCCGCCAAGGCCCGGGAGATCGCGGCCTGGAAGACCCAGGTGCGCGAGGCCTGGAACAATATCCGCGTCGTTTCATTCTCGCAGCCCGAGGCTTCGTACACGCGTTCGCAGTAAAACGTGCTCCGCAGCGAAGTAGAACTCGACCTCGCCGGACTGAAAGCCGAAGACGTGGCAGTGGAGATGATCTTCACCACCTCCGACCGTCGTGGCGGTCTGCATATCCAGGAGGTCTGGAACTATAAGCTCGAGTCGTTCGAGAACGGCATAGCCAGGTACAGCGTTTCGGTTCTGCCCGAGCGTACCGGTATGTACCAGGTGGGAACCCGCGTATATCCGAAGAATGCTATGCTGCCTCACCGTCAGGATCTGCCCATTGTAAAATGGCTGTAGTAGCTACCGGTTTTTTCGACGGAGTGCATCTGGGCCACCGCTCGGTGCTCGAAGTTCTGGCCACTGAGGCCGCCGCTTCGGAACAGGAGGCTCTGGCCGTCACATTCTGGCCGCATCCGCGCGCTGTCCTTCAGGATGGCGCGCGCGACCTGCGCCTGCTCGGCACTCAGGACGAAAAGACCGCGCTGCTTTCTTCTTACGGAGCCGGAAGGGTTGAGGTGATGCCTTTCAGCCGCGGCTTCGCTTCGCTGAGCGCAAGGCAGTATATCGAGTTGCTTGTGCGCGAATACGGGGCCACGACCCTTGTGCTGGGCTACGACAACCGTCTGGGATGCGATCTTCTCGGCCCCGATGAACTCCTGCCCCTGAGCGGGCGTGACGGGATGCCGCGCATCGTCGTCGTCCCTCCGGTGCTGTATGAGGGAAGCCCGGTTTCGTCGACCCGCATACGCAAGGCTCTGTCCGAGGGGGATGTCTGCGCCGCTGCCGCTATGCTGGGCCGGCCGTACGAACTGTCCGGCGTTGTGGTCGGAGGCAAGCATCTGGGCCGTACGATAGGTTTCCCCACCGCCAACATCAAGTTGCGTGAGCCTCTGCTTCTCATTCCGCAGAGCGGGGCTTATATTACTGAAGTGGAGATTCCCTCGGCGGGCAGGTTCCGTGCCATGACCAATATCGACGCGGCCGAAAAGGTCGAGTCGCACATCCTCGGCTTCGACGAAGACATCTACGGACTCGACATCAGCATCCGTTTCCTCTCGCGCCTTCGCGACGAGATGCAATTCAACTCACTCGACGAGCTTCGCCTCCAGCTCGAGGCTGACCTCCGCGCCGTTTCGCGGTAGAACGTCTGCTGCGCAATACTTCACGGCTTCCGGGGCTGTCCGCCGAACGTTGCGACAACCTCCTTTTTGTCGCAATATTGTTATATATTTGCAGGAGGTCAATACTTTTTTGAAAAATGGACGTCGCATTTTTGTTGAAACAATATTTCGGAGAGTCAAACGATATCTCCATAGACGTCTTCGATGCTCATACGCTCAATGATGTCTATGCGCAAGTATTGAAGACATTGACGTCTCATTTTGAAATAGAACTCAGCATTCTTCAGTCGTTGAGTTATTGCTTTTATGAGATGCTGGATAATGTCCATATCCATTCCGGAAAACCTTTGGGAACAGCTATCACTCATTTTGATAAGGAGAATAATGTCCTGCGAGTACTTGTCGCGGATGATGGAATGGGTATCAGGGCCTCATTGTCCGAAAACCCGAAGTATCATTCTTTGAGTGAAGATGGGGCCCTCCGCATTTGTCTTCAGGATAGCGTTACGGACGGAAAAGGAATGGGATTCGGTCTATATGCCACCTCGAGATTGGTGAAAAATGCCGGAGTCCGTTTTGTCTTGCACTCGGGAAACCATAAGTTGGTCGAGGAAAACGGGCAGACGACAGTTGTCCGCAATGGTTTTTGGCAAGGCACTATTGTGTATATGGAGATACGCACATCGTTGGACATCAATCCTAACGATGTTGTTGAAAACAGGACAAGTATTGAAGATGAATATAATGAGTCGTTTATCGGCTCTGAAGAATTGGAGTCATTATGGTAGAGTTTAGATTCTCAGATTACGGGACAAATTTTGGTACCCGTGATATGGGCGCCAAAATAAGACAGCAGTTGCGCCCTCTTCTTGACGGAGAGGATAGGGTCGTTCTGGATTTCTCCGGGGTGAATGTAGTTACCAATTCTTTTGCGGATGAGTGCATAGCCAAGTTGTTGTTGGAAATGCCTTTGGACGAACTGAAGTCGCGCACGACATTCCGCGGCTTGAATCCGCTCGCCGAACGCAGTGTCCTCGTTGCTTTGCAACGCCGTTATAAGGTCATTCGTTCCTCCTCTGAAAAACAATAGAGGATTCTCGCGCTTACCGCAGGCTGCTCTCGCGTATGGCTTTCATCGCCCCCGAAGTCGAAAATTTAAGATTAATCCCCCTTAAAGAGTAGGAGCCCTTCGCGGGGGTCCTGCCAAAAATTTAAAATACCGAACCATTATGTCATTCTGCAGACAGATATTCATTGCCGCGGCGATTTTGTGCCTGGCCGGGTGTAAATCCGTTGACACCTCAGTCGCCACCCCTCCTATGGGTTGGAACAGTTGGATTTCCTATGGGACATCCGTGACCGAAGATGAAGTCAGAGACGTCGCTGACTATATGAGTGAAAATCTGTTGGAGTACGGGTGGAAGTATGTGGTAGTGGATGCCGGCTGGTATGCGCCCGGAATGGTGACACTGGAACAATATGAAGGGCCTCATCCCGAGCAGATTATCGACGAATGGGGGCGTTTGATTGTCGACCCTCGGAAGTTCCCGAGCGCCGGGGACGGGAAAGGCTTCCGCCCGCTTTCCGACTATGTGCATTCCAAGGGCTTGAAACTCGGTCTTCACATTATGCGGGGAGTCCCGATACAGGCCTATGAGCAGGATTGCCCTATCAAGGGGACTCGGTATTCAATACGCGATATTGCGGACACCGTCAATGTCTGTGACTGGTATTTCGGCTTTTACGGAATAGATATGTCAAAGCCCGGTGCCAAGGAATACTACAAGTCTCTTTTCGACCTGTATGAACAGTGGGGCGTAGATTACGTCAAGGCTGATGACTTGCTTTCCCCCTCATATGCCGAATCGGACATTGAAGCCATTTCCAACGCAGCATATAATCGTCGTCATCCGATTATGCTCAGCCTTTCTCCCGGGCCCGCCCCTCTTTCGAAAGCCGGCCATTTGAGAGAAGTTTGCGCTCTCTGGCGTATTTCGGAGGATTTCTGGGACAATTGGGAGTCTCTTAAGAAACAGTTCCCTCTTTGTGCTTCCTGGCAGGATTCCACCGGAAACGGGCATTGGGCCGATGCTGATATGCTACCCATCGGACTTATGGCCCTGAGAGCGATGAGGGGAGAACCGCGCCAGTCGGGATTCACTCAAAGCGAGCAGAAGGTGATGATGACTCTCTGGGCTTTCTTCAGATCCCCGCTTATGCTCGGCTGCAGCCTGTCTCAGATGGATCCGTTCACATATTCCCTGATTACGGACCGCAAACTGATTGAAATCAATCAGAAATCGACGGGCAACAAACAACTTTCAAGGGAAGGAGACATAGTTGTATGGTATGCTTCACTTGACGGCGAAGACTGTTATGCCGTTTTCAATCTCGGTGAAGAAAGTGTCGGATATGACCTTGATGGTATCGCAAGAGTTCACGTCGGTCCGCACGATGTCGAACTGGCATTCGTGAAGAAGTGAGATTTTCTGCCGGCGGCAGAGCCCGGCTTCGCCCGAATGCAGCCGCCGCCTTACCGCAGGGCGGATTCGCCGCTGATGAACGAGGGCGAGAGGCGCAGCTGCGATTTCGCGTTGTTGACGCCTTCGATGCGGTCGAACAGAAGTTTGACCGCCAGTTTTGCCATATCTTCCACCGGCCGGCCTATGCGGGGAATGGCCGGGGTGGTG
>JAZLKT010000110.1:0-5143 GCA_045597785.1 Candidatus Cryptobacteroides sp. | reverse complement strand
TTTCCGGAAAAGAAGCCGAAAGTCGGAAACCTGTCCGTTCAATTGGTTTCGGGGCAGCTATTTTAACAGGGTTTCGGTTTTGTCCCAGAGCCAGCCGGAAAGGGGGTGATTCAGGTAGCGTTTTGATATGGGGCGGTGGCCTGAGTTGGAGAATAATTCGACGCGGCCGTCTGCGTCGCACCGCCCGGGGGCATCGGACTGAGGCACGTCTGCACCGCAGCGCTCGGTGGCTTCGGCCTGAAGCCCGGGCCTGCTGCAGGGCCCGTAAACCAGCGCATTAAGTGCCGGGGTGACTCCCTTTTCGGGCTTGCGGCAGAAGGGCCTGAAAAGAATATCTGCCAGGGGGTCGAACCAGCGGCCCATCGAAATCATATTGCTGTTGACGATGCCGGGGTCGGCCACGTTCACACGAAGCGAGGGGTAACGCTTTGCCAGTTCTATACTGAAAAGCAGCAGCGCCAATTTTGTGTCGGAATATGTCCCCAATTGGCTGAATGACTTTTCACTGCGCTCGAACAAATCTTTCCCGACATTGCCGAAACGGGTTGTCAGCGAGACCATATTGACTATTGCGCCGCCCGGGGGCATCTTTTCCGCCAAAAGTCTTGTCAGAAGGAAAGGCCCTATGTAGTTGGTCTGCAAGGTGCTTTCGAAGCCGTCGCGCGTGAGGGCGAACCGGCGGCTGATGGTGCCGGCGTTGTTGAAGAGGGCGTCGATTCTTTCGCCTTCCAGCCCGGCAGCGAATTCCCTTACCGATTCAATCGATTGCAAATCCAGTTGCCGCAGTTCGATTTCCTCCTCGCTCCGCGCAGTGTTCGATCCTGCAGGCACCGCATCCCTTCCGGCAATCTCTTCCAGGATGCGCTGCCGTACCGCTTCGCCCTTGCCAAGGTTGCGGCAGGCCATGATTACCCTCCATCCGTCCATGGCCAGATGTTTGACCGCCGCAGCGCCCATACTGCCGCTCGCTCCTGTTACAATGACTGTCCTTTTCATAATCCTGACTGCAATTCGTACCCCGAGCCCGCATCTCCTCGCCCCTTCGTTAGCTGCATTCCAAACAGTGCCCGCATCTCCTCGTCCCTTCGTTAGCTGCATTCCAAACAGTGCCCGCATCTCCTCGTCCCTTCGTTAGCTGCATTCCAAACAGTGTCACCTTGCGCCCGCATCACAGTTATTTGAGCAACTTCGCCCAGAGCCTGCTCTCCACCCATCTGGGGAGCATCCTCACCAGCGGCGGGAGATAATAGTTCATAAGGCTCGGTCTTACGGTAGGCCTGCCGCGGAACATCCCGCGAAGGGCGCGCTTGACAAGCCACTGCGGGGTATGTATCACCCCGGTGCGTACTCCGACTTTCATCAGCGATGGCTTGATGTTATACAGCGGAGTCGCAATCGCTGCCGGGCAGACGGTCGTCACGCCCACACCGTAGGGCTTCATCTCGAAATAGAGCGACTTGCCGAAACTTTTCAGATAAGCCTTGGTGGCCGAATAGATGGCAATCCCGGGAGTGGGGAGTTTGGCCGTCATCGACGACACGATAAGAATATGCCCGCTCCGCCCCGCGTTCCCGCCGGAAAGGCTCCCGCGCCGCTTCATGTCTTCCCCGAACAGCAGGCAGAGTTCTGTGACCGTGGTCATGTGCAGATTCATCATCGCCCTCACGCGCGGCAGGTCGTCTGTGCAAAGTTCCTTGAAAAAGAACATCCCCGCGTTGTTGACAAGAACGTCTATTTCGAGCCCCTGCTCCGCACACCATCCGTGCAGGCCGGCTGCGGCATCCGGGGTCGCAAGGTCGGCGAAATGCGGAATCGCTGCAACCCCGTAGTCGGCAGCTATGTCCGCTGCGGCCTGGGAGAGCTGTTCCTGCTGATTGCTAACCAGAACGATGTCGTATCCGCGTGCGGCAAGTTCGCGCGCATAAATGAGCCCCATCCCGGAGCTGGCACCTGTTACGAGCGCTGTCTTCATCGCACCGACTCCTCTGTCCGCCTTGTGCATTGCGGCTCCTCCGCCACAGCGCCACGCTCCTGCCCGCTCTGCGCGCAAGACGCCTCCGCTTTCTCTATCTCGCGCTCAATCTTGCCCGGAAGGCCGTCCACGCAATGATGACACTTCATCTCGAGGGTGTACATCCTCCCTATGCAGTAGTTCGAATGACCGCATCCGCTGCACTGAAGGGTGCCGTCGTGGAGCTTGTTAACGAAGTCGGTGTCGTGCACGAGGGCGCGGGCCATCTGCAGACCTGTGAACCCGGCTTCGAGCACTTCTTCCATCTTGCCGAGCGAAACAAGTCCTCCGACATACACGAGCGGCATGCTCAGAGCCGCGCGGAAGCGTTTGGCCTCGTCAAGGAAATAGCCTTCGCTGTAGGGCACGGTCGGAATCATTATCCGACCGATGAATGCGAGCATGGCCTTAAGCCACCAGAAATGCTTGAAATCCATATAGTGCGCGAGGGTCTTCAGAGGCATCGCGCCGCGCATCACTTCCATAGGGGCCTTGCTCACGAACCCGGCCGAAAGCACCAGCGCGTGCACGCCTAGCCGTTCGAGTTCCTGGCAGACCTTTATGCATTCGGGGGTCTGCATTCCGCGCTTGAAGCCGTCGTGCATATTCACTTTCACCAGTACGCCCATGTCGTCGCCGGCCACGCGGAGCACCTCCTCCATCACCAGACGCATAAAGCGCATCCTGTTCTCGAGCGAGCCGCCGAATTCGTCGTGGCGGTGATTGGTATAGGGCGAAAGGAACTGGATGATGAGATAGCCGTGGCCAGGGTGAATCTCGACACAGTCAAAGCCGGCTTCGCGGGCAAGCTGAACGGCGTGGCCGAAGTCCTTCACGAGGGCATAGATCTCTTCTTTGCGCAGCTTGCGGACGAAGGTGGGGGAGTAGAGGTTGAAGCCTCCGCTCGCGCCGACAGGAGTGCAGCCGCAGGTGGCGCGGTGCGTCATGTTGCCGCAGTGTCCGAGTTGGATTGAGGCCTTCGCTCCGTAGGAGTGCACCGAATCGGTGAGTTCGCGCAGAGCGGGGACTATCTCCTCGCGCATCCACAGCTGTCCGTCGAACGAAAGGCCCGACTGGCAGACGGCGGCGTAGGCCACGGTGGTCATGCCGACCCCGCCGCGCGCAACTGCGGTATGGTAATCGAAAAGGTCCTGCGATGGCGAGTTGCCATAGGCCATATTCTCGAAGGCGGCCGAACGGATGACTCTGTTACGGAGAGTCACCGGGCCGATGTTGCAAGGGGTGAAAACAGGAGAGTCTATCATCAGTATATAAAAGGTATCATCCGTTTGAGTTTCTTCTTGTCGAATTCATCGGTGAATTCCTCGCTGTAATGTTCGTATATACGCGCGGCGCGGGGGCCGAGATTGGCGAAGGTCCAGGCGGCGAAAAGCGCTCCGGCCCACGACCATGTGAGGATGGCGAACCCCACCCATTCGAGCAGCTCGCCGAAGTAGTTGGCGCTCGTCACGTATCGGAACATTCCGCCCTTGGGCAGATAATGGGCATTGTCGCCCGGTTTGCGCAGATGGCGGATAATCGAGTCGGAAGATATGTTCACGTACATTCCGAACGCGAAGACCAGCGTGCCGGCAATGAAGCGCGGGTCGAGCAGCCAGGCGGTCGTGTACATCCCATCGGGGGCGAAGTAGAAGAGCCAGCCGCCCTGCGCGAGAGCGTTGAGCGAATTGAAAAGCACGCTCATCACTATTATCGACAGAGGCATACGGCCCTTGCCGCGAATAAGCAGAGGGAAGATGAACGAGCGCTGGAAGTAGTGCGCCTCGAAGATGAGCAGCATCACGAGCGGGGCAATTTCTCCCCGGTGGTCAGAGCACAGCCATAACGCCAGCATCAGGAAGAAAACCGGACACTCCATAAGCACCCAGCCCAGGCGGTTGTTTATGGCCGGGCCCCACTTGCGCGTGTAGAACTTGCCGTATCCGGCATCGACGAAGAAAAGGCTGATGAACACCGCCGCTGCAATTGCGGCCATAACAATCAGGAAAAGATTGTACTCCTGGAGGGTGGGCATAGGGTGTAGTGAATGGTTGGGTAAATATAAATCGTCTGACAGAAATTCGCTCTCTATGGATTCGCCTGGTCTATTCCCGAATACGAATGGAGCAAGAATGAGAAGCAGCCCTTGCTGTCAAGATAAGATACGGATTCCTGCAGAAAAGACTGTTTGGCCTCGTTGTCGATGTCGGAATGCATCAGAATGTCAGTGAAGGTTTCCAACGCCTTGTCGGAAAAATGCATATCCTCAACAAGCCATAATACCGGATTGTTTTGTTGCAGCACTTCATCGATGTCCAGCCCAAGCCCGGCTTGGGCGACTTCCGACTTGAAATCTTCGATGGGAACCGCTTCCGTTCCACCTCCGACAAGTCCCAGACGGCGGGCTATCTGAACCAGCATTTCGCCAATGCGGTCAATTTCCCTTATGAGATAATCTTCCATATTCTCGGTAAAGTTAGCAATTTCCCGGCAAATCTTTGAAGTTCGAAGTGCGTTTTAATTCAGTGACTTTGCGGGACACTGTATTCGCAGAGACTCCAGGTGTCGGTTCGAACACAAAGGCCCCTTCATTGACACAAGAGGAATTGGCAGAGAAAATCGGAACAAAGAAAAGCTTTATCTCTCGCTTGGAAAAAGGAAGGGCCGCCTAAGCATGTAAGTTTCCGATTGCAAAAATAAATTTGGATACCATTTTGGTATATATTATATTTGCAGCAAATTATTAATCTATGACGGTAGTAAGTATTAGAGATTTCAGATCAAATCAAGGGAAATACCTTGGTCTTGCCGCAAATGGAGAGAGTGTCATTCTTACATCACGTGCCGGCAGTTTTAAGATTGTGCCTGTGTCTGAGGATGATAGTCTTATCAGCAAGAAAGAGTTCTTTGCCCGTGTGGATCAGGCTAGAAAGGATATTGCAGAAGGTAAAGGATTTACGGTTGACGGAAAGGAGGCGCTTACCTCGTTGCTGGAGAGCATTTAGATGTACACACTTACTTTTGCGCCGCAAGCGCTTGAAGATCTTTCAACGCTGAAGAAATCGGAGCCTGCCGCCTTCAAGAAGGCTGGCAAGTTGCTCGGCGAACTTCAAGATCATCCGAAAACCGGCA
>JAZLKT010000109.1:0-2160 GCA_045597785.1 Candidatus Cryptobacteroides sp. | reverse complement strand
CAATACAGCCAGGTGCGAGTCCTTCGGGCTTACACGCGATGTACGCATAGACTTTATCGCAAGCCCTCAGGTCGGCGACTATGTAATCGTGCATGCCGGTTTTGCCATAGAGAAACTCGACGAGGAGCAGGCCCAGCTGGACCTGGAGGCCTGGGAAGAGGTTCGCAATGCCATCGGTTAAACTGATGGAGATCTGCGGTACTCACACGATGGGCATCGCAAAGTATGGCATCAAGGCCATGCTCCCGGATGGTGTGCAGCTGCTTTCCGGTCCCGGCTGCCCGGTCTGCGTGACACCGGCGGGAACCGTGGCCGGCATTCTGGAGCTGGCGATGCAGGGAAACATAATCATTGCCACTTACGGCGATATGGTGCGGGTACCCGGAAGCACGCCGGGAGACAATCTGGCCAGAAGAAGAGCACTCGGCGCAAAGATTGACATCGTCTATTCTCCCGTCGATGCCATAGAGACGGCGAAGAAGAATCCCGATAAGGAAGTGGTATTCCTCGGCGTGGGTTTCGAAACCACGGCACCGGGAACCGCTGCCAGCGTTATGACGGCGAAAGAGCAGAACGTTAAGAATTTTTCCGTTCTGTCGATGCTGAAGACCTGTGAGCCGGCCATCAATGCCCTTCGTGCCATGCCCGGATTTGAAATCAACGGTTTCCTGCTTCCCGGTCATGTGGCGTCCATCATAGGCGTGAAAGGATTTGAATTCCTCGACATGCCGGGCGTCATTGCCGGCTTCGAGGCGGATGACATCAAACTCGCAATAGGCGATTTGCTCCGGCAGATTCGAAACGGCGAGCACCGCATTCAAAACGACTACCCGAGAGCCGTATCCTATGAGGGAAATGTTCTGGCACAGGAAATCATGGCCAGATGCCTCGTCAGACGGACCGACGACTGGCGCGGTCTCGGCATCATACCGGACAGCGGTCTCGGCTTTGCCGAAGAGTATGCGGATTTCGATGCCGAAAAGAAATTTGCCATCGGCAAGACGGCCCTTCACGGGACGGCCTGCCGATGCGGGGATGTGATCACCGGGCGCATCGCTCCGCGTGACTGTCCGCTTTTCGGCAATCGCTGTGTTCCGGAAGACCCCGTAGGCCCGTGCATGGTATCAAGCGAAGGAGCCTGCGCGGCGGAATACAAATATGCACCTGTAAACCTGGATTGAAATGGATGAGATAATTACTCTTGATTACGGCAGCGGAGGAAAGAAGACCTCGCGCCTGATAGAAAACCTGATAGTTCCCGCTTTTTCCAACGATGCGCTCTCTCAGCTCGGAGACGGTGCCATCCTGGACGGCATAGTATTTTCAACCGACAGTTTTGTGGTCGACCCGCTGTTCTTCCCGGGAGGAGACATCGGCAAGCTGGCGGTCTGCGGTACCGTGAACGATGTTTCGATGTGCGGCGGAAAGCCGGAATACCTCTCCTGCGCCCTGATTATTGAAGAGGGAATGCCGTCTGCCGACCTGGAGCGGGTGATTGCTTCTATGAGTGCGGCCGCAGAGAAGGCAGGCGTGAAGATAGTTACCGGCGACACGAAGGTTGTGGAAAAGGGCCGCGGAGACAAGCTTTACATCAATACGGCCGGCATCGGCACCTTGCAGTTTCCGGGTCTCGGACCCGAGGCCATCCGCGAGGGGGACAAGGTCATCGTATCCGGAACCGTGGGCGACCACGGAACGGCGGTGATGCTTGCCAGAAACGGCATGATGCAGGGCGAGATTCTGTCGGACTGCGCGCCGCTCAACGGTCTTGTGAAGGATGTTCTGGAAAGCGGTGCCGCCGTGAGAGTTTTGAGAGACCCGACAAGAGGCGGCGTCGCTACGACGCTGAACGAGTTCACCGAAGGCGCT
This sequence comes from Candidatus Cryptobacteroides sp., assembly GCA_045597785.1. GTDB lineage: Bacteria > Bacteroidota > Bacteroidia > Bacteroidales > UBA932 > Cryptobacteroides. The sequence continues at coordinate 291 of JAZLKT010000109.1, read as the reverse complement.
GCCTTTTCCATAGAGCTCGGCGAGGAAAGCATCCCTGTCCGGGATGACGTCAACGCCGCATGCGACATGCTCGGGTTGGACCCGCTCTACTGTGCGAACGAGGGAAGGCTGCTCTGTATTGCGGCTCCGGAGGATGCGGAAAAAGTCCTCTCCGTGATGCAGGCGAACGAATACGGTAAAAACGCCGCGATAATCGGCGATGTTACAATAAATTACCCCGGCAAAGTCATTATCAGGACCCGCGCGGGCGGGTCGCGTATCCTGCAGAAACTTGCAGGTGCGCAGTTACCC
>JAZLKT010000108.1:0-5105 GCA_045597785.1 Candidatus Cryptobacteroides sp. | reverse complement strand
GGAGCCGGTCCTTCGCTGGATCGCGCCCTCATATTCATAACCCTGGCGCAACTGCGCCGTCTCAGCCCCGGCCGCGAGGGTGGCGGAGCACAGACCCTTTGCACGGCGCTTGTCGTACAGCTGGCCCTGAGACCGTCGTGGATAAGCGACACGGCTTTCCAGCTCTCGTATCTTTCGATGTGCGGAATTTTCTTTCTGTATCCGAAGCTGGAGAATTGGCACCCGGCGGCCGGTGAAAGGGGCAATGTGACCGTGAGAATCTGGAACGCGATGGCCTTGAGCCTTTCGTGCCAGATTTTCACCGCCCCTCTCGTCTTCTTTACTTTCGGAACCCTGCCGCGGCACTTCCTGCTGGCAAACCTGATCGCCCTTCCGCTGACGGAGGTGCTTATTTCCGTGGCTGTGGCCGCTCTGCTGCTGCCGGGCACGACCCTTCCCTGCCGGCTTCTATGCCGGGCCTGCGACTGCCTTGCAGCCGGTCTCGGAGACTCGATGCGAATAATCGCAACTATGTAAAAGGATGGCGGACGGTCTCCCGGCGACGGGCAGACACAGCAGGCCGCGCCGTCAGGCAGCGTCTGCCGGGGCCGCGGGTCAGAGCCCTTTCGCCTTTGCCTCGTCCCAGATGGCATCCATCTCGGCAAGGGTCATATCCTTAAGGGAGAGACCTTTACGGATGGTATTCTCTTCGAGGTAGGTAAAACGGCGGCGGAACTTGCTGCAGGTGCCTCCAAGTGCGGCTTCGGGATCGACGCCGTACAGACGGGCTGCGTTGATTACGGCGAAAAGAAGGTCGCCGAACTCTTCGCGGATGTGTACGGCTTCGGGACTGTCGGACTCGTCATTGCCGGCCGCGGTGGACATGGGCCCGGCTCCGCTCACACCTGCGTCCTCGGCAATCCTTATCGCATCGCGGACCTCGGCGGTTTCTTCGGCCACCTTGTCCCACACCTGCGACGGCTCTTCCCAGTCGAATCCGCAACCACGGGCCTTCTCCTGCATTGACATCGCCTTCAGGATAGCGGGCATCGAATCGGGAATACCGCCCATAATGGTCTTGTTGCCTCCTTTTTCCTTAGCCTTGACAAGTTCCCAGGTGTCGGCGATTTCCTTGGCGCTGGGCGCTTCGCCTTCAGGTATGAGGCTGCCGTCCAGGCGGAAAACGTGCGGGTGACGGAAGACCATCTTGTCGCAGATGCGGCCGAGCGAATCGGCAATATCCCAATCGCCGGCCTCCTGCGCTATGCAGGCATAGAATACCATATGATAAAGCAGGTCGCCAATCTCCTTGCAGACTTCGGCGCTGTCATTGCGGAGTACGGCGTCGCTAAGTTCATAGACCTCCTCCTCGGTCATGGGACGTATGCTCTGCATCGTCTGGGCGGCATTCCACGGACAGCGTTCGCGAAGGGCATCCATTATGTCGAGCAAACGGCCGAAGGCCTCAAGTTTCTCCTCCTTTGTATGCATCTTGATTTTTGCTAAATTTGCGTTGCAAAAATACGAACTTGTATCGCTTTGCACAAGCCAATTATGAAAGATATCCGTTTTGTTAGCGCTGACGAAGCCGTAAGCCATATCCCATCGCACTGCCACATACATTTGAGCAGCGTCGCAAGCGTGCCGCATTGCCTCATCCGGGCTCTGTGCCGCCGGGCTGACGCCTCGGATGTCACCGACCTGCATTTCCATCACTTCCACACCGAAGGGCCGGCCCCGTACAGCGAACCGCGTTACGAAGGGATATTCTTTGAACAGGGATTCTTCGTCGGGCCGAACGTCCGCGCCAATGTGAATGCCGGCTACGCCGACTATCTGCCCGTGCACTTGGGCGAGAGCTGCCGCCTGTATGAGTCGGGAGCAATAAAACTCGGCGCAGCACTGGTCAACGTCAGCCGTCCGGACGCACAAGGACGCGTGTCGCTGGGCACAAGCGTCGATTGCTCGGTAGCCGCAATACGGAACGCGGAACTTGTGATAGGCGTCATCAATCCGAACGTCCCCTATGCCCTGGGCGATCTGGTGAGCCTTGACGAATTCGATTATCTGGTCGAGGATGACGCTCCGCTCGTGACGGCCTCTTTTGCCGAGCCCACCGAAACCGAAAAGCTGATAGGCCGCAACTGTGCGGCGCTGGTCGATGACGGCGACTGCATACAGATGGGCATCGGGGCGCTTCCGAACGCCCTTGCCGCGCAGCTCGGCAGTCACAGGAACCTCGGCCTGCATACCGAGATGTTCGCCGACGGACTTCTCGCTCTTATCAAGGCCGGAGTCATCAACGGCGAGTGCAAGAAGATAGACACAGGCCGTGTCGTGGCTTCGTTCCTGCTCGGTTCGCAGGAGGTCTATACGTTCATAGACAACAACCCTGCCGTACAGATGCGCTCCATCGACTACACCAACAACCCCTTCGTGATAGCGCAGAACCCTCACATGAAGGCCATAAATTCGGCAACGGAACTCGACCTTACCGGGCAGATAGGCGCCGACAGCATCGGGACACGCATCTTCAGCGGCACCGGCGGGCAACTCGAGTTTGTACGCGGGGCTTCGATGTCACAGGGAGGAAAGTCCATCACCGCCTTCGCCTCACGCACGGCAAAGGGCAAGAACAAAATCGTGCCCATCCTCAACCCCGGCGCCGGAGTGGTCACGCCACGGGCAGATGCACACTGGGTAGTTACCGAGTGGGGGGCTGTCGATCTTTTCGGACGCAGCCTTCAGGAGAGGGCCAAGCTTCTCACAAGTATCGCACATCCCGACGACCGCGAGGCTCTGGACCGCGCGGCGTACGAGCGTTTCGGGCCGCATTATCACAATTTCAGCGTGTAGATTATTCCTTTACGCAACGCACCGAAGCGGCGAAAGAGGAAGGATCGGAGGGCGCGAAGGTCAGATACCCGGGCTCTTCGACATAGAGCTGGACGCAAAGCGGAGAAGCACCGTCCGTTACCCAGAAAGAGGCATAGTCACCATAGCCGAAGAACTGCCATTCACCATCTGAAATGACCGCATAGCCGCAAGGCAGAGCCGAGAAGTTCAGCTTGTCGGTAATGATGAAAACGTTATCGGCATAATGGTCCCACATGCGCGTACCGTTAAAGGAGGCATCCTTTGCCATTATGGCGCCGGCATCACCCGCCACATCCCAGAGCTGTTTCCACTGGTCAAATGTAGGGAGAGCATAGCCGGAAGGGCAGGCACTTTGCGCTTCGGCTCCCGAATAAAAGCCTCCGAAAACATCCCAGAGAGCGGGTTCTTCAAGATACGGTTTACCTCCAACGCTGCTGTCGTCAAGATTCAGGCGCTTCCAGACAACTCCGTCTATTTCAGTTTCCTCGGGAGTGCGGCTGACAGTCACCGACTCCGCGCAAACGGCTTTCGCGCTCAGGCTTGCTGTCCTGGAAGAATAGCCATCGGCCGTAGCCACGGCTTTTACAACTACATTACCCGGCTCGTCGGAAACCGTGAAACGGAAGCCCGTTGCGGTGGAATCGCTCAGCGTGCCGCCTTCGACTGATATGGTTATGCTTATGACCTTGCCCGCAGCGGCATCGGCCTCCTTGAGCGAAAGGTCCTGCGTGAGAGAGAAGTCAAATACGCTTCCGGTGCGGACATACGAGGGCATGGTGCCTATGGAGATGCTCCCGCTCATGCTCTTCAGGCTCGTTTTGCTGTCCTTGTCCTTATTGCAGGAAAGTGAAAGACACAAGCAGAGGCACAGGGCCGGGATGGATAATATTCCTCGGAGTGATTTCATAATCTGCAAATATGGCCAAATTACTCGAAAAATGCATTACTTTTGTGCAAAATCGAATCCCGGATTGCATATTACGGCCTTCCAGACTGCAGGTCCGACGCCGTTATGCCGCTTTCGGGACATAGGATTAAACTTCGCATGAAATTGTTTCGTCCATTCATTCTGCTTGCCGTTACTGCTATTATTAACAGTTGTAGCGGGGCAGGATACATTCAGCTTTCCGGCTATGCCCAGGGCGGGGTGTATTCAATCAAATGCAATGCCGCCGGATGTCGGTTGAAACCCGGCGCCATGCAGGCGCAGGCCGATGCTCTGCTGCACAGCATAGACACCACCCTCTCGGGGTATAACCGCAGTTCGGTCCTGAGCAGGCTCAACAGTGGCGAAAGCGTTGTCCTGCCTGAGATGTTCGCCCGGATTTACGAACTTTCATACCGATACTGGGAACTTTCCGAAGGCGCTTTCGACGTATCCTGCGGACCGGTTTATGATGCCTGGGGATTCGGGTTCAAGACCGATTCGCTCCCCACGCACGAGCGCGTGGATTCTCTGATGAAAGCCTGCGGAATGCATCGGCTCATCTCACCGGAGCAGATGTATAGTCTCATCGGCCGGAGCATATGTTCCCGCGATTTCCTGCGCGACGGCACCGGCCCCGCCCCGGTCCTGAATTTCAACGCAATCGCACAAGGGTTCAGTTGCGATCTCGTTGCGCAGTGGCTCCACTCCCTCGGCGTCCACGATATGCTCGTCGATATAGGTGAAATATACTGTGAAGGATTGAACCCCTCCGGCAAAGGCTGGACAATCGGCATTGACAACCCCGAAGACGGCAATCAGACTCCGGGCGCCAGCCTGCGTGATACCTGGCAGAGCGACGGGGGCTCCTGTGGAGTTGTCACGAGCGGCAATTACCGTAAATTCTATATCTCCGACGGACGGAAATATGCCCATACAATCGACCCCCGCACGGGATACCCGGTCCAGCACAATCTTCTCAGCGCAACGGTAATCGCTCCTGACGCCGCCGAGGCCGATGCCCTCGCCACCTTCTTTATGGTAATCGGCACCGACGCTGCCGCTCAGTGGGTCGAAGGGCACAACGGCATCTCCGCCTGCCTAATCACCTCTGAGGATATCCTCTGGGTGGAATAGCCCTGCAACGGAGTTTTCCGACTTTTGACCTCTTTTTCGGAAAACTCGAGGCAGGCGATGCAGAGTTTAGCCTCTTTTCTGGAAAACTCGAGGCAGGCGATGCAGAGTTTCCCGACTTTTAGCTTCTTTTCCGCAAAACTCGGGGCAGGCGATGCGGAGTTTTCCGACTTTTGGCTTCTTTTCCGGA
>JAZLKT010000107.1:0-8983 GCA_045597785.1 Candidatus Cryptobacteroides sp. | reverse complement strand
CAAGAAACTTTTCTCTGATAACGTCAAGGATGAACTCCGGATGCTTGCGATGGGAGTCATCGGCGGGTCGTTGTATTTTCTGGCCGAGAATACAGCTCTGGAGTATTCCACGGCATCGAACGTGGCGATTCTGGTAGGGACCGCTCCTCTTTCGACGTCGCTCATTCTAGGTGCGGTGTATAAAGAGGAAAAGCCGTCGGCAAGGCAGGGATTGGGGTCTTTCATTACCTTCATCGGAATGGCTCTGGTGATTTTCAACGGGCAGTTTGTGTTGCATCTGAACCCTAAGGGAGACATACTCGCCATAGGAGCGTCCGTCTGCTGGGGACTGTATGCGCTGGTTCTGAAAAATGTGTCGGCAAAGTACAGCATACTGTTCATTACCAGAAAGGTCTTTGCATATGGAATACTCTCCATTTGTCTGTTCCTTCTGCTAACAAAGCAGACGCTTACGCCCATGAGCGTGCTGTGCCATCCTCAGGTGTGGGGCAATCTGCTGTACCTGTCGCTGGTAGCCTCACTTCTGTGCTTCATTGCCTGGAACTGGTCGATAACCAGAATAGGCATTGTGCGCGCGACAAACCTCATCTACGGCCAGTGTTTTTTCACCATGGCGTTCGCTGCCGTGATTTTGAACGAACGCATCACCATTATGGCCATCATAGGTACTGTAGTGCTGGTATTCGGAATGATTCTGGCTTTGAAGAAAACAGAATAAGTTCCTATCCGGTAACCAGGACAACTTTAATTTGTGACACCAAGCTGTCATCTGTCCATACCATTAATATTGACGCGCTACTAACTTGTTTGACTGCAATGAACGGGAACAGCAAGGGAATACGGGTCATAGTCGATACTCTCTGCGAAGATATCAGTAAGCTTCTGGTAGAAGAGTCTTTCTGATGCACGAATCCTTTCAGCACAAATTCCTTGAGGGTTTTTGTTGCCCAGATACGGAACTGGGTGCGGCAGTGTCGGTTCCTGCGGCGGCTGCTGGTCTTCTTCATCGGATACGGACTGTCCGGAAAGACAGATTGACCAATCCGTTTTTTATTTACAGGTTGGCCACGGTCGTATTTTATTTCACATTGATAATCAGACTCTTACAAAAAGATAGCGTGACCAACCCGTATTTATTTTACAGATTGGTCACGGTTTTGGCAGTCTTCAGGGCTCAACTTGGAGGAGTATCCGATGTCGAGGGGCGGATTTAATGTTATATTTGCGGTGAAAATGAAAAAGATTGTCTATTTCCATGGATTCGGATCGTCGGGGGCGTCAGGGACCGTCGATCTGCTCCGGCATTTCCTGCCTGAATATGAGGTTCTGGCTCCGGACATTCCGGTTGACCCGGTCGATGCGTTGCCATACTTGAAGGAGTATTGTGCGCAGGAGCAGCCTGACCTCATCATCGGTACTTCGATGGGCGGAATGTATGCGCAGCAGATGTTCGGGTTCCGCAAAATCTGTGTAAATCCGGCTTTCAATATGTCACATGCATCGAAGGTGCTTAAAACAGGGACGCACAAGTTTTTCAGCGGCCGGAAGGACAATCGGAAGGAGTTCACTATTACACGCGACATCATCCAGCATTTCAATATGATGGAGCGTTCGCAGTTCAAGGGCATCACGCCATTCGACCGCGAGAATACCTACGGACTTTTCGGTATCAATGATACGCAGGTGAATACCTACGACCAGTTTCGCAAGTACTACCGCAATGCGGAGCGTTTCGATGGCGGCCACCACCTTAATGACGATGCCTTGCGTAAGGCAGTAGTGCCGCTGGTGCGGCGGATTCTGGAATAATCCGGGAGCCTTCCCCCGCACGGGATTAGCACGCTGCGCGTGCTTTTCCCTGGCTTTCCGAGAGCAATTCGTGGCCAGGCGCGGCTGCCCCGCGGAATTTTTGTAAGTGCACCAGCCGCCGAAAGCTAGCTTTCGGGCGGTCTGGCACACTTACAAAAAAATGCCGCACTTTGAAGTGCGGCACCTGGCCATACGAATTGCGTAGCGCGGAAAGACAGGGATTCGAACCCTGGAACCGATTTTGTCGGTCACACGATTTCCAATCGTGCCTCTTCAGCCACTCGAGCATCTTTCCAAAAGGGATTGCAAATATAGCGAAAAATCAATTAATTGCAATTGCCTCAAAAAATAGCTAATTTCGCGGGCTATGACTGCATTCCTTATTTTTGCGGCGGTGGTGATATTCTGCTGCATCTTCCTGAACAATGCTTCTTCGCGGGTGGGCGTCCCTGTCCTCCTTGCGTTCATGCTGCTGGGAATGCTGTTCGGCAACAACGGCCTCGCACCGGTAAGCTTCGCAACCTTCGGCTCGGCCGAAAACATCTGCTCGGTAGCGCTCATCTTCATAATGTTCTACGGAGGCTTCGGTACGCGCTGGTCTTCGGCCAAGGGGGTCGCTGTCCAGGCCGGGCTTCTTGCTTCGATAGGAGTAATCTTCACTGCCGCTCTGACCGGCCTTTTCTGCCACTTCGCCCTCGGGTGGGGCTGGCTCGAAAGCCTGTTGATGGGCTCGGTTGTCAGTTCGACCGATGCGGCCTCGGTGTTCAGTATCCTTCGCTCGCGAAAACTTGGCCTTAAGGACAATGCCGCCCCTCTGCTCGAGGTCGAAAGCGGATCGAACGACCCCTGCTCGTATATGCTTACCGTCATCATGATTTCGCTGATGAACGGAGGCATAGGCACCGGCCGGCTCATTTGGATGGTGTTCGCGCAGATTGTCTTCGGCGCGGGGCTCGGACTTGTCATCGCGCAGGTTGCCGTCTACCTGATGCGCCGCATACGCTTCGCCACTTCGGGCTTCGACTCGCTTTTCGTGCTGGCCGTGGCCCTCATATCTTACGCCCTGCCCGCTGCCATAGGGGGTAACGGTTACCTCAGTGCCTATATCGTCGGTATCATACTCGGAAATGCTTCTTTCAGCGGCAAACGCGAGCTGGTGAACTTCTTTGACGGGGTTACGGGGCTGATGCAGGTTGTTATCTTCTTCATCCTCGGTCTGCTGGCCCATCCCTCCCAGATGCACAGGGTCCTGCTGCCGGCCGTGGCCATTTTCTTCGTGCTGCTGCTCGTAAGCCGTCCGCTTAGCGTTGCCGGAGTGCTCGCTCCTTCGCGCAAGTACGGCGTAAGGCATCTTGCCCTTGTGTCGTTCGTCGGGCTGAGGGGCGCTGCGTCAATCGTTTTCGCAATTCTGGCAACTACCGGGGTGCAGGCTCTGCAGCACGATATCTTCAACATCGTGTTCATTATCGTGCTCCTGAGCATATCGCTGCAGGGTTCACTCATCCCGTTCGTTGCCGGCAAATTGAAAATGACCGACGACAGCCAGGATGTCATGAAGACCTTTACCGACTTCTCCGACGAGACCGATATGCAGTTCAGCGAGGTTGTTGTGGGCGAGGGCAGCCCCTGGGCCGACAAACAGGTTATGGAGCTCGGTCTGCCCGAAAACATCATCCTCTGCCTGGTCGTGCGTTCCGACGGCACCCACGCCGTGCCTAACGGCTCGACCGTCCTGCATCCTGGCGACAGGGTGATAATCGGCACGCAGGAGTTCTCGGGCGAGAAGATGGTATGCCTCGTCGAAGTGCCCGTGTCGGATATTGACGAGATGGCCGGGCAGTTCGTGCGCGACTGCTCGTTCGAGCGCGGAGAACAACTCGTGCTTATCCGCCGCAAGGGCGGTAACGTGATACCGAACGGCAGTACCCTCATCGAATCGGGTGATGTGCTGATAATCAACCGCGGTGTGCGCAAATGAACCGTTAGACCCGACACTGAAGAGAAAAGGGATATGAGTCAGGATAAGGTATTCGACCCGTTGCGCCGCATTGAAGTGGCGCTCACCCCCGAGGAAAAGGTCCGTCAGTGGATGATTGCGCAGCTTCGCGATGTGTTCGGCGTGCCGGTGCATCTGATGATGAGCGAGGCCTCATTCAACTTCGCTGACAAGCCCTACCGGGCCGATGTCCTGGTCTTCGACCGCAACGGCAGCCCTCTGCTCGTCGTGGAGTGCAAGCGTCCGGAGGTGCCGATAACGGCTGAAGTGGCGCGCCAGGCCCTTCGCTACGATGCGGCGCTCAGCGTGCGGCACATCATTCTCACCAACGGAAAGGTCACATATTATTTCAGACGCAGCGGCGAGTGTTTCATCGCCGAAGCGCAGATACCATCATTTGAACAGATGCTATGTCTACGATAGTGCATTCAGGGCTTGAACGCCCGATATTCGGAATCGTGAGCGAGGTGGCTGCGGAAAAGGGCGTGCGTGCCTTCGTGATAGGCGGATACGTGCGCGACTGCTTCCTCGGCCGTCCGTGCAACGACATCGACATCGTGGTCGAAGGCAGCGGCATCGAATTCGCCCGCGCAGTGGGGGAGAAGACCGGCAAATACGTCTCGTATTTCAAGAATTTCGGCACGGCAATGCTGCACTTCGGCGGAGATGAGATAGAGTTCGTAGGCGCGCGGCGCGAATCGTACCGCCGCGAGAGCCGCAAGCCCATAGTCGAAGACGGTACTCTTGAGGACGACCAGCTGCGGCGCGATTTCACCATCAATGCGATGGCCTTTTCGCTGCAGAGGGATTCGTTTGGCGAGCTCGTCGACCCGTTCGGCGGAATACGTGATCTCGCAGCCGGCATCATCCGCACTCCGCTAGAGCCCGACACCACCTATTCCGATGATCCGCTCCGCATGCTGCGCGCCATACGCTTCGCCGCCAAACTCTCCACTCCGGAACTGGAATTCCGAATCGTGGACGAGTCGCTCGAATCGATGCGCCGCATGGCCTCGCGCGTGGAGATACTTTCGATGGAGCGCATCACCGAAGAACTCAACAAGATGCTCTCTACGCCGCGCCCGTCAATGGCCTTCGCCCTTTTGGAAAACACCGGCCTGCTGCAATACATCCTGCCGGAACTTTGTGCCCTCAAGGGCGTCGAGACGGTCGATGGCCGCGGCCACAAGGAGAATTTCTCGCACTCGCTGATGGTCCTCGACAACGTGGCGGCCGTGTCGGACAAACTGTGGCTCCGTTGGGCCGCGCTGCTGCACGATGTGGGCAAACCCGCTTCGAAACGTTTCGACCCTGCCGCCGGATGGACTTTCCACGGGCATGACATAATAGGCAGCAAGATGGTGCCGCGCATCTTCAACCGGCTCAAACTGCCGGTGGATGACGGCAAGTACGTGCGCAAACTTGTCTGGCTGCATCTGAGGCCCATAGCCCTTGTGGATGACGGAGTAACCGATTCGGCAGTGCGCAGGCTCCTTTTTGACGCGGGAGATGACATTGAAGACCTTATGGCTCTATGCCGGGCCGACGTTACCTCGAAGAACCCGGCGAAGGTCGCAAAGATTCAGAGCAATTTCTCCCTTGTGGAGCAGAAACTCGTCGAAGTCGAAGCGCGCGACGCCGTGCGCAACTTCAAGAACCCCATAACGGGGGAGTATGTGATGGAAGTGTACGGAATAGGTCCCTGCAAGGCCATCGGAGATATCAAGGAATATGTAAAGGAAGCCATCCTGGATGGGCGGATACCCAACGAATTCGCAGCGGCGGACGCCCTGATGCGCTCGTATGCACCGACCCTCGGGCTGAAAACGGAATAACTCGAAAAGACTGCTTCTGTTTGTGTCGAAAGCTGTGTATAATTATTTTCGCCTGTTTTTCGGAAGGATAAGTTATTAGTGTAAGATATGAAGAGATTATTGTCAATCATTGCGGCGTTGGGCCTGAGTGCCGGTGCCGTCTTCGCAGCGAACGAGTACGATGCGACTATCAACAATGGAGTTGTTACTGTTACCGACTTCAGCTATTGCGGCACGTACCGGTATAAACTGGAATTCAATCAGAGCGGTCTTGCGACCAATGGCAGTTACGCCGGCACAACTTATCAGTCCCGCGTTACGCTTTATCTGAATACTGAGAGTGCATCAATCGCCGGTACATTCAATCTGACGAACGGAGGCATAGACAAGGACATGTCGTTTATCTATTATTCAGCAGGAAGTCCCACCGACCGCTATTTCATGGATTTCAGCTCCTCGAAAATCACCGAGATTACCATAAAGGACCTCGGCGATGGAAAGTATTCCCTTGAAGGCTGGCTTCGCTCCAATCCGAAATCGAACTACTACTATTATTACACATATGTGGCCGAAGATAATATCTTTACAATTACGCCCGGCGATCCGTATGTGGATGAACCTTCGGGGCAGAAGACAAAAGACATAAAGTATTCAAATCTTTACGTTGACTCATCGGATGGCGCTACTCCCATTGCGCTTTATGCTTTTGACGAGGTGAGCTATGATGACATCCTGCTCCTTTTCAATGTGTCCGAATTCTATATCCCTGCCGGTGAGTACAGTTTCAGCAACAGCGGACAGGCAGGTACCATACAGGTGTCGAATGGTGCTTTGTCGGGATATTATTATACGGGTTCGTGGGTGAGCTCGTACCCTAGCTGGGATGAGACAATAACATATTTCCCTGTGGCTGGAACCCTTACTGTATCGTACGCCGAGGGCAAAATCAGAATCAGCGGTACCGCTGCCACGGCCCACGGTTCGACGCTTGACATCGACCTCAGCGGAGACAGCCCTTTTGTCGAGCCCGAACCCGAGATTTACGAACTTGCAGTTTCGGAGGTCGGCGCCGTCTTTGCCGATGATGGCAGTTACTTTGGCCTGAGTATCGATGCCAAGAATGGCAATGATGCCTGCTACGGATATGTAGCCATCAATTCTTCGAAACTTGTCGGCGAGTATGATTATCAGGATTTCCGCCAGTTCTGCTATTTCGGTTCGACCACCAACTATATCGAAGGCTCCGATGTTGAGAATGCCGCGTCGATAGTTGCCACCGGCAATGCCAACGAGTACAAACTGAACCTGCGCATATCGCTGCAGGACGGCAACATCTACATCATCAGGGACGCTATCTTCAGCTATCTGCCTCCCAGCCCGTACGCCGCCGAGCCTGCGGCTTCGGATTTCACCGTTGTCTTCGCCGCCGAGCCGTACATCTACGAGTATCAGGATACCATACTGCTCGAATTCAATAACAGCGACTTCGACTGCATTTCGCTTGCCTTCGCCGCTTCTTCAAAGGATGAGATCCTGCCTTGCCGCTATCTGGTCGATACTACTCTTGCCGCCGGAACCGTCGTCGCTTCTCGCGGTACCGCCGGGGATTACGAGACTCCGTCGTTCTATGCCAAGGCTATCGGTATGACCGGATATTATCCTTATTACATAACACAGGGTTATATGGATGTCGCCTATGAGGGTGAGATGCTTTACATTACCGGTGTCGTTACCACAAGCAAAGGCTCGAACATCACCCTTGATATCAGCGGAAAGAATACGCTCACTGCGCCTGCCGCGCTGCCTGCGAATATGCTTGAAGGCTATGTGGATGGCTGCCGCTATCTGCTTGCATATGATATCACCACCACGGCCGACGGCCGCGTTGACGTTGCCGTTACGCTCTGGACCGACGGTACGATTGCCGGTCTCAAGCCGCAGGCTGTGATTGGAGGTGTTGTAGAGGATATGGCATATGACCCTTCGGTATGCGCCTGCTCGCTCACTTCGCAGCAGAAGTACGAAAGGGGCGAAAAACTGGCGGTCTCCATCATCCTTGGCTATGAGGGTGGCGCCGTAGAGACCAGGTCAATAGAGTATGTCGTTGAATAATTAATTTGAGAAGAATATGAAAAAGCTGATATATATAGTACTTGCTGCTGCGGCAATCGCTGCTTCATCCTGCAACGAAGAGGGGAAAATAACCCCGGCTCCCACCCCGGAGCCTGAAAAAGCCGTCGAGGCTCTGAACGGTGTGTTCACGGCAGGCCGCCGTCAGGTACGTTTCGCACCCGGCAATCTGCTCTTCGATGACGGCAAGTGGGTGATGGAGAAGAGCCAGGCTGCGTGCAGCGAAACTGCAGATGGCTCGAAGACTTCGCATTTTGCCTGGGCTGAGGACTTCGGCAAGGCATATTGCACTGACAACTCCCTTGCCGAGGGAGCCTGGAGCACCTTGAGTTCCGCGGAGTGGAAGTGCCTGCTCGAAACCCGCACAATGGCTTCCGGTGCCGAACGCTACTCCCTTGCTTCGGGATTGGAAATCGAGGGAACTGCAGTGAGCGGACTGTTCCTTTACCCGGACGATTATTCAGGAAGCACCGTCGATGCAAGTTTCACTTGGAAATCCATTGACGAAGGTGGAATCGTATTCCTTTCCGCAGCCGGAATGGTTAACGGCACATGGAAGGGAGTTGACGATGCAGGAATCATATTCCTTCCCTCACTCGGAATGGGAGCCGATGTTGAGGTGGCAGGAAGGGGCGTGTACGGACGCTATTGGGCTTCCGACAAACTCAATCAGGCTATCGCCTACAACATTGCCTTCGGCCCCTCCGGCGTGAGCGCATTCAATGCCTTCGGCACTTATGCCCTTTACTCGGTGAGACTTGTTCGTACAAACTAGTTCGTACGCACGCCTCACGCCGTTCGCATCGCTCACTCCTCCGGCACGGCGCTGACGCGCCGGAGGGCTTTGCCCTCAAAACTTGCACGGCAGCAGTGACTCGCGAATTGTGCAAACAAAAAAACTCCCGGGCGGAAGCGCTCGGGAGTTTTTTATGATTTGTAGTGCAATTACATCGCCTGAGCGACTGCAACGGCTACAGCTACGGTGGCACCTACCATAGGGTTGTTGCCCATACCCATGAAGCCCATCATCTCGACGTGTGCGGGAACTGAAGATGAACCTGCGAACTGGGCGTCGGAGTGCATGCGGCCGAGGGTGTCGGTCATACCGTAGGAAGCGGGGCCGGCTGCCATGTTGTCCGGGTGGAGGGTACGTCCGGTACCGCCGCCCGACGCAACTGAGAAGTAGGGCTTGCCTGCAAGGACGCGCTCCTTCTTGTAAGTGCCGGCAACGGGG
>JAZLKT010000106.1:0-2573 GCA_045597785.1 Candidatus Cryptobacteroides sp. | reverse complement strand
AGCCTTGAGGAAGGCGTCGAATTTGATTTCGCGGTTACAGAGGACATCCGGATTAGGGGTACGGCCCTTCGAATACTCGTCGAACATATAATCGACCACCCGCTGGCGGTAGACGTCGCTCAGATCGACGAAGTGGAACGGAATGCCGATCTTGCGGGCCACCATCTCGGCGACGGAGCGGTCCTCCTCCCATTCGCAGTCTCCGTGCAGGGTACCGGTGGTATCGTGCCAGTTCTGCATGAAGAGCGCAAAGACGTCATATCCCTGCTGTTTGAGCAACAGGGCGGCCACACTTGAGTCTACTCCGCCTGAAAGGCCAATACAAATTTTCATATTTCAAAAAATCTTTCTACTTTTGTGCCGGGGTAAGTCGTATACGACCAGCTCCCACTGAACTCCCCCAGGGCTTGACCGCAGCAAGGGTAGGTGGTTGTAGCGGTGCGATATATCAAGCTTACCCCTTTTTTGTGCTCCGCCCAAAAAGGGGCAAGCAGTACAAAGGGGGCCCTGCCCCCTTTACTATTGCTGACGCAACAATCCCCCGCGGCCTCAAGCCCCTTCCTCCTTTGCTGAGCAAAGGTCGGGGACGGCCGGAACGCTGAAGCGTTCCCGTTATTCTTTCCGAGGCTGGCAGTCATCTTTTATATATCAGTGAAAATGAACGGCAGGATGGATTCGACACCGTCGAATACCTGGACCGCCGAACCGCTGCCGACTATGATGCGCATAGGACGTCCGGCTTTCTGCTGGTACTGGGCCATCACCTGCCTGCAGGCGCCGCAAGGGTATGTCGGAGCGGGCTGAAGCACACCGTTCTGGGCTGCAATCAGGGCCAGGGCCACAATCGGCTGGTCCGGATAGCGCGAAGCGGCGGAGAACATCGCGGTGCGCTCGGCGCAGAGTCCTGACGGATATGCGGAGTTCTCCTGATTGGCACCCCTGATAATCAGACCGCTGCCAAGTCGCACGGCAGCACCGACATTGAAATTCGAGTATGGCGCATACGAGCCTGCCAGCGCAACCTTCGCCGCTTCAAGCAGTTCCTTGTCAGCCGCTTCAAGTTCCTCCGCGGAAGCATACTCGCGGTATTTTATCTCCAGCGTCTTCTCTATCATAATCACATCTTTTGTTTGTGCAAATGTAACAATTTATTTGGAACCGGCCGGTTTTATGCTGCGGCCGTCGCAGACAAGCCTTATCGCAGAGACGAGATGGGCGTCGAGTTCGGCCCGGGTGATGCGGTAGATCTTCGGAGTGTTGGAACGCGGGTAGCGGCTGAAATACGGATCGGAGCTGAGCCACCATTCCATTGCGCTGAGTTTGTAATAACGCGGCAGTTTGCGATACAGTTCGAAGATGCGCGTCGAGGCGCAGACCGTGATGCCGCACTGTCCGTCCTTGAGCGTCGTAACACAGAGATAGCGTTCCTTGGGACGCTTGCGTTCCGATGGTGCGGCACCTTCTGCAATATCTTCACTATCAACTTGGCTTTCAGCACTGCGGCCCTGTACGTCACCGGACAGCGGAGCGCTTCTGACTATGTGCCTTATCGAGATATTGCGGCCGAATCTTTGATTGATGTCATTCATCATCTGCCGGAACACCTTGCCGTGCGCCGATGTATCCTTGATATTGTGGAAAGCAATATAATAGTGTATCATCTCGTGAAGCACCACGTCCTCGATCTCCTCCGCCGGCAGATCGAAGCTGGCACTGATACGCATCCTGAAATCCTGATATCCCCTGATGCCGCCGAACAGCCCTCTTGCCGCGCGGAACTCCATCCTTCCCAGGAAGCTCCGGGCCCTGCTCAGCACAATCGGCACCTCCGGCAACCCACCGCCGAAGCAAAGATCATTGAACTTCGCAAAACTTTCTTTGGCAAATGACACTGTGGCAATCATAGCCACAAATGTAATGCAAAGCCGGGAGATTGTCAACGGTCATCGGCCGTGTGCGACGAAGCGATTGCGATCGAAGGCAAAAATTGATGAGTGCAGCACACTTCTGGAGAGGATCGAGCGAGCAGTATGGATGACAAGGCGAAGCCTTACCGAGGAGCGAAGGCTCTTGACTCTTTGTCGGGAGCCTGCGAGCGACAAGGAGTCACAGCCGCAGCGACCCGCCCGAAGGGCATAGAGTCCGCCGCCCACGAGCGGAGAGTGTGGTCCATATTCGCACTGACGGTAATAGCGTGGAATGCGGTAAAGGGACTGCGGCAGCAGTCCGCGGCGCGAGAATGAGGGAAAGGGGTGCCTCCCTCCTGACAAGCGCCGCTTTCTCACGCGGCGGACTCTTCGGACAGGCACACTCACTGACGGTGATAAGAGCCACAAACACAGCTCCTTAACATAATCTAAATCGGAACGTTCCGATTTAGATTAAAACAGGAACCTGAAAGAAATCGGAACCATACTCAAATATCAATCTTCTACAACACTGCAATGCACATTGAGGTTCCTATTTCTTTTTCTGTGAAAGTCCTATCTTATGAGCAATCGAGGCGGCATGTGCCACTTCCTAAACTCAAAATATTATGTACACAGACAAAATCAACCCGGATCATCCGGAAG
>JAZLKT010000105.1:0-8614 GCA_045597785.1 Candidatus Cryptobacteroides sp. | reverse complement strand
TGTTTGACGGTTCCGCTTACGGGACTGGAAATCAGGATGTCAGGGTTCTTTTTGTCTGAAAGGACGGGCGAACCCGCAAGCACGGCGTCACCTTCCCTGACGAGAAGACGGGGGAGGAGGCCCTTGAATTCGCTGGGCCTGATGGCTACCGTGTCCGGCTGTACCGTCTTGTTCAGAACGAGGGCCGCCTCTCCTTTGACGGGAATGTTCAGGCCCTTTTTAAGAACGATGGTTTTGGACATTGTTATGAATGATTGAATAAATAATTTGCCTTATTTCAGCGGCCGCGAAGTTACCAAATATTTACCGGAATAGGAAAATTATTTGCATCTTTGCGCTATGATGAATATAAACTGACAGAACTGCTATGGAAAACAACACCTCTAAAATCCTCGAAGGACTCAACGACGCACAGCTCGAAGCCGTCCGCACTACGGACGGGCCGCTGCTCATCGTCGCCGGTGCCGGGTCGGGCAAGACAAGAGTCCTCACATCCCGTATCGCTTATCTGCTTGATTGCGGTGCCGACCCGTCGGGAATACTTGCCCTTACGTTTACAAAGAAAGCTGCCGGCGAAATGAAGGAACGCGTTGCCCTGATGGTGGGGCCGGCGAAAGCCGGACATCTGGTTATGGGTACCTTCCATTCGGTGTTCGTAAGGTTCCTTCGAAGCTATGCCGAACTCCTCGGCTACACGAAGAATTTCACAATATATGACCAGTCGGACAGCATATCCGCAATAAAGACCTGCATAAAGGAACTCGGCCTCGACGACAAGCTCTATAAGCCCAAGGAAGTGCTTTCGCGCATTTCCGCCGCCAAGAACAACCTCGTTTCGCCCGAATCCTACAGGAAGAACAACGACGCCCTCCAGCGCGACGCGCGCACGAAGCGCCCCAAACTGGTGGATGTGTACGACCTGTATCAGCGCAAGATGAAGTCTTCGGACGTGATGGACTTCGACGACATCCTCGTGAATATGAACGAACTCTTCGCCCGTTCGAAAGAGGCGTGGGAGGAGATTTCCGGGCGCTTTACCCACATCCTCGTGGATGAGTACCAGGATACAAATCATTCGCAGTACCTGATTCTGCGCCGCCTTGCATTCTTCCATAATAACATCTGCGTGGTGGGCGACGATTCGCAGAGCATATACGCCTTCCGCGGGGCGCGCATCGAGAATATCCTCCGCTTCAAGGACGACTACAAGAATTCGAAGACTATACGCCTCGAACGCAACTACCGTTCGACTTCGACCATCGTGGAGGCCGCCAACTCGGTCATCGAACACAACGGCGGCCGCATTCCCAAGAAATGCTATTCCGAAGCTGGAAGGGGAGATAGCATCCATCTTCTGCGCTGCTTCAACGAAACCGAAGAGGCAGTACTGATTGCGGCTTCCATAATCGACAAGATACGCGCCGAGCACGCCCGCTACGACGATTTCGCCATTCTCTACCGCACCAACTCGCAGAGCCGTGCCATAGAGGAAGTGCTGCGCCGCCGCAATCTGCCCTATATGATCTATTCGGGCAATTCGTTTTTCGAGCGTGCCGAGGTCCGCGATTTCATGGCCTATCTCAAGCTTGTCGTGAACCCGCAGGATAACGAATCCTTCAAGAGGGCTGTCGGCAAGCCTTCGCGTGGCATAGGTGACGTGACGATGAACTCACTTGAAGCCGCCGCTGCCCAGCGCGGATGCTCGATTATGGATGTCTGCCGCGACCCGGGTGCCATCGTGCGTGGCGGCGCTGCTCAGAAGCTTGCGCTCTTTGCCTCCCTGATAGACTCGCTCCACGCGCTTGTGAACAGCACCGATGCCTGCGAACTCGCAAAAAAGATTGGTGACGACTCGGGCCTGTATGCTTTCTACAAGGCGGATACATCGATTGAAGGTCAGTCGCGCACTGCCAATATCGAGGAACTCATCAACTCCGTTGCCACCTATGTGGATGAGCGCCGCGGCGAGGACATCGTGAACAACGAACTCCCCGGCATCTACACGCTGGCCGACTTCCTCGAAAACGTCTCGCTCCTGAGCAATGCCGACACCTCCGACGGCCAGGACGATTCGAACCGCATTGCTCTTATGACCGTTCACAGCGCCAAGGGCCTCGAGTTCCCGTACGTCTATATCGCGGGAATGGAGGAGAACCTGTTCCCGTCCGGCGGGATGATGGCCCTCACGCCCGATATCGAAGAGGAGAGGCGTCTATTCTACGTCGCCCTCACCCGCGCCAAGGCTTCCGTCGTAATCAGTTTTGCTGCGGAGCGCATGCGCAACGGTCAGAGGAACTCGAACCCGCCTTCGCGTTTCCTCCGCGAGATCGATTCGCGCTACCTGGACAATCCGCTTTCGGCAGATGAGTTCGAGGCGCCGGAGCGCACGAGCGGATTCGGCATTTTCGGCCCTCAGGGTTTCCGCGGCTACGGTCAGAGCACTGACGAGCGCCGTTCCTCCTTCAACGGGCGATATGGCCAGAGCGGTCCGGCTGTTTCGGAAAAACGGTTCGGGCAGGGTGGGTCTGCGGTTTCAGGCTCACGGTTTGGCTCAGGTGGACCTTCACGAGGGGGCTTCGGCTCCACGGGGCCTTCGCGCCCCGGGTTCGGGCAGGGTAGCTCTTCCGCTTCCGGATCACGATTCGGGCTGGGCGGTCCTTCGGGGGCGTCCCATCCGGGTGCTGCTGCGAATCCGACGGCTTCATCGCGCCCCGGAGTTCCCGCAGGCGCCGCTGCGAAGCCGGCGGTCATCGACGCCAATTTCATCCCTGTTCCGATGTCGGAGCTCTTTGAAGGCGAGCGTATCGAACACAACCGCTTCGGCGCAGGCAGAATTGTCAGCATCAGCGGTGTAATGCCCGAACTCAAGGCCATCATCGACTTTGACGCCTACGGCACCAAGACCCTTCTCCTCAAATACGCCAAACTCCGCCCCGAACGTAAATAACGGACTCGGAACACACAATCCACCTTGCTGCCGGTTGCTTCTGGGGCGCTGAGAAGTATCTGAAACTCATACCTGGGGTTTTGGCTGCCAGGTTTGGCTATCGGGCATTTTTTTTGTTCTAACTATCCACGGATATGGATAGTTAGAACAAAAAATTGATAGAAGTTCAAGGCAGTGCTGATTCTTTTGCGAAAAATGATTCTTTGCCTTATATTTGCATAAATTTTCAAACTTTCTGAATATTTATACGAATGAAGAATAGTTGCGGAAAAGAAAACAGGCTGAAGGTCATTGCCGATATCCTTCGGACACAGACAATATGCAGCCAGGAAGAGCTTCTTAATGCTCTTAAAGAAAAGGGATGTGCCGCCACACAGGCGACGCTTTCGCGCGATCTAAGGGAAATGGGTGTCGTTAAGGTCTCGGTCGGGGCTCAATACCGTTATGTGCTCCACGCCTCGCATCCAACTGTCAGTCACGCTAATCCTGCAACGATTGTATCCATTGATGCAACCGGCAATCTTGTCGTCGTGAAGACCGGCCCGGGATTCGCCGCCGCTGTCGCTTCGATAATCGACGCTTCGGTATTGAGTGCCGACATTATGGGAACAATCGCCGGTGACGACACAGTGCTGGTGATTATGCGCAATGCCGAAGCCATCGACGCTCTGCTTGCGGGAATGGAAAAGATGATCCCCGGTTGCTCGGCAAAATTCCAGTCTATTTAATCTATTTCATACAATGCCAGCAGGTTTTGACATTCTTGTGGCCACGGAAGACCACCTCAAGTATGTTCCGGAAATCCTCAAGACAATCGAGGACGCGGCACGGGACAGGGGAACGGGCATTGCCAAGCGCAAACCCGAATATGTTGAATCGAAGATAAAGGAGGGAAAGGCCATCATCGCAATGAAGGATGATGATTTCGCCGGGTTCTGTTACATTGAGTGCTGGGGGCACGGCCAGTTCGTAGCCAACTCGGGACTCATCGTCAAGAAGGAATACCGCGGAAAGGGCCTCGCAAAGGCAATTAAGCAGGAGGCGTTCAAACTCTCGCGTATCAAGTTCCCGTATGCGAAGATCTTCGGCCTGACGACCGGCCTTGCCGTTATGAAAATCAATACCGAGCTCGGCTACGTGCCGGTCACATTCTCGGAGCTCACCAACGACCCCGAGTTCTGGAAGGGCTGCGAAAGCTGCGTCAATTACGACGTCCTCACGCGCAACAACTGCACGAAGTGCCTCTGCACCGGAATGCTCTACGACCCCTCGAAGCACAAGATGAAGACCTTTGCCGACAAGATAAAGTATCGCCGGATACTGCGTCAGCTCGAAGGCCGCAAGTAATTGATAAATATTCATATGACAATGGCAAAGAAAGTAGTAGTGGCATACAGCGGCGGACTCGACACATCGTTCACCGTAATGTATCTTACCCGCGAGAAGGGATATGAAGTATATGCGGCCTGCGCCGATACCGGAGGGTTTTCGCCAGAGCAGCTCAAAAAGAACGAGGAGAATGCGTACAAACTTGGTGCAAAGGCCTATGTGACCCTCGACGTTACCCGGGAGTATTACGCCAACAGTCTCAAGTATATGATTTTTGGCAATGTGCTCCGCAACGGCACTTATCCCATTTCGGTTTCGTCGGAGCGCATCTTCCAGGCAATGGCCATAGCGCGTTATGCAAAGGAGATAGGCGCCGATGCCATTGCGCACGGCTCGACCGGTGCCGGCAACGACCAGGTCCGCTTCGATATGACCTTCCTCGTAATGGCTCCTGGAATAGAAATCATCACCCTCACCAGGGATATGGCCCTCACTCGTCAGTTCGAGGTTGATTATCTTAACTCCAATGGCTTCCCGGCCGATTTCAGGAAACTCAAATACTCCTACAACGTAGGCCTCTGGGGTACATCGATCTGCGGTGGCGAAATCCTCGATTCGAAGCAGGGCCTGCCCGAGAGCGCATATCTGAAGCAGATGGAAAAGACCGGCAGCGAGACGATCAGGCTCGGCTTCAAGGCCGGCGAACTCTGCACGGTGAACGGCGAAGCCTTCGCAGACAAGGTGGCTGCGATACGCAAGGTAGAGTCGATAGCCGCTCCGTACGGAATAGGCCGCGACATGCACGGCGGCGACACGATAATCGGCATCAAGGGCCGTGTCGGCTTCGAAGCCGCAGCTCCGATGCTCATAATCGCAGCGCACAAGTTCCTCGAGAAGTTCACGCTCAGCAAGTGGCAGCAGTACTGGAAAGACCAGGTAGCCAACTGGTACGGAATGTTCCTGCACGAGAGCCAGTACCTCGAGCCGGTGATGCGCGATATAGAGGCTATGCTCGAAAGCAGCCAGCGCAATGTCAACGGCGAAGTGTCCGTGCTTCTGAGGCCTTACGGCTTCGAGATGATAGGTGCCGATACGCCGGATGATCTGGTGAAGAACAAGTTCGGCGAGTACGGCGAGATGCAGAAGGGCTGGACCAGCGAAGACGCGAAAGGCTTCATAAAGGTGACGTCCACCGCCCTCCGTGCCTATTATGCCGTCCACCCGGAGGAAGCCGCTCAGGTAGAAACGCAATGCTGTGCGAAGAGCGCGGCAGCGCAAACGGAAACAAAGAGCGCGGCAGTGCAGGGAAAGATATGATAAGGGCCGGAATCATAGGCGCCGCAGGCTATACCGGCGGGGAAGTGCTCCGCATTCTTCTGGGCCATCCCGAAGTGCAGATAGCATTCGCGCAAAGCATCAGCCATGCCGGCAAGCCGGTGGCTTCGGCACACAGAGACCTCCTCGGCGATACCGACCTCACTTTCCGCGCAGATGCGCCCGTCCTTGACGCCGACGTGGTGTTCCTGTGCGGAGGCCACGGCAGCGCAGCCGAAACCATAGCCAAGTTTCCCGAGGAGTACAGCGGAGCAATCATAGACCTTGGCAACGATTTCCGTCTCAAAGAGAACGCAGGCGACTTCGTGTACGGCCTGGCGGACTGGCAGCCCGAAGCAATAGCCAAGGCAAGGCATATCGCCAATCCGGGCTGTTTCGCTACGGCAATCCAGCTCGCGCTTCTGCCTCTGGCGGAAAAAGACCTCCTTGGCGAGATTCACGTGACCGCCCTTACCGGTTCGACCGGTGCGGGGCAGAAACTCCAGGAGAGCACCGCCTTCAACTGGCGCGCTGACAACATATCCGTTTACAAGGCATTCAGCCACCAGCATCTGGGCGAGATAAGCCAGACCCTTTCCGCCCTTGCCCCTTCGTGGAACGGCGAAATCAATTTCGTGCCCGTGAGGGGCGACTTCCAGAGGGGAATCTTCGCATCAGTCTATCTTGACTGCTACTTGAACGAAGATGAGGCAATAGCCTTGTATAAAGACTATTACAAGAATTCTCCGTTCGTGAATGTGGCCCTTGAAAACCCTGACCTCAAGATGGTCACATGCACCAACAAGGCCGTCATCTACCCGAAGAAATACGGCCGCAAACTGCACATCATAAGCTGTATCGACAACCTTGTCAAAGGCGCCGCCGGACAGGCAGTGGAGAATATGAACATTATGTTCGGGCTTGACCGTGAAGCCGGACTCAAACTTAAAGCAACAGGATTCTGATGAATCTTTTCGACGTATATTCATTATTTGACGTCACCCCCGTCAGAGCCGAAGGCTGCCGCATCTGGGACGATGCCGGCCGCGAATACCTTGACCTCTTCGGCGGCCACGCCGTCATCTCGGTCGGCCATTGCCATCCGAAGTACAATGCCGCACTCAAGGACCAGCTGGACCGCATCGGTTTCTATTCCAACAGTGTGAAGAACCCTCTGCAGGAAAAACTTGCCGCAAAGCTCGGACAGACCTGCGGCTATCCCGACTACTCGCTTTTCCTCGACAACAGCGGTGCCGAATCGAACGAGAACGCGCTCAAACTCGCATCTTTCCATACCGGCCGCGACAGGGTTGTGGCATTCCGCAAGAGCTTCCACGGACGCACGTCCGGAGCCGTCGCTGTGACCGACAATCCGAAGATAGTGTCTCCGTTCAACGCCAACCACAAGGTCACATTCTGCGAGCTGGGCGATACTGCCGCCGTTGAAGCTGCCCTCAAGGGCGGCGACGTGGCTGCTGTCATCATTGAAGGGATTCAGGGCTGCGGCGGCATAAACCTGCCCTCGGAGAGTTTCCTGCAGAGCCTGCGCGCCCTGTGCGACCTGTATGGGGCGTGCCTCATCCTCGATGAAGTGCAGAGCGGATATGGACGCACAGGCAAGTTCTTCGCACACCAGTGGGCCGGAATCAAGGCCGATATCGTGACAATGGGCAAAGGCATAGCCAACGGCCTGCCCTGCGGCGGAATACTCATCTCGCCCGAGTTCAAGGCCGCCAAAGGAATGCTGGGAACCACGTTCGGAGGCAATTATCTGGCAATGGCCGCTGCCTGCGCGGTGCTTGACATCATAAATGAAGAGGCTCTGGTACAGAATGCCCTCGAAGTGGGCGAGTACCTCAAAGCCTCGATACCGGCTTCTCCGCTCATCCGTGAAGTGCGCGGCCGTGGGCTGATGCTGGGCATAGAGTTCAACTGCCCGGTGGCCGACATTCGCCGCTCGCTGCTTTTCGAAAAGCACATCTTCACCGGCGTCGCAGGCACGGATATGATACGCCTGCTCGCACCTCTCGTGCTTACAAAAGAGCAGGTGGACGAATTCATAGAAGCATTCAAAGAAGTTTTGGCATGAAATCATTCTTTCACGTACAGGATATAGGCCCTCTTGACAAAGCGCTTGCCGAGGCCGCCCGGGTGAAGGCTAACCCCTTCGCCCATCAGCACCTCGGACGCAACAGGACCATAATGATCGTATTCTTCAACAGCAGCCTGCGCACCCGTCTGAGCACGCAGAAGGCCGCGCTGAACCTCGGCCTGAGCCCGATTGTGCTCAACATCGGCCAGGACAGCTGGAAACTCGAAACCGAGCTCGGAGTGGTGATGGACGGCGACAAGAGCGAACATCTCCGCGAAGCGATACCGGTAATCGGCAGTTACTGCGACCTCATAGGTGTACGTTCGTTCGCCGGCCTGACAGACCGCGAGTACGACTACGCCGAAACGGTTCTGCAGCAGTTCGTGCAGTATTCCGGCAAGCCCGTCATCAGTCTCGAATCGGCTACGGTGCATCCCTGCCAGGCCTTCGCGGACCTGATCACCATAAATGAATACAAGACCAAGGCACGCCCGAAGGTGGTTCTGAGCTGGGCTCCGCATCCCAAGGCCCTGCCCCAGGCCGTGCCCAATTCGTTTGCCGAATGGATGAATGCGGCCGATGTCGAATTCGTCATCACCCATCCGCACGGCTACGAGCTCGACCCGCTCTTTGCCGGTCCCGCACGCATCGAATACGACCAGATGAAGGCCCTCGAAGGCGCCGACTTCGTATATGCGAAGAACTGGAGCTGCCCCGGCGTGACCAACCCCGCCGATTACGGAAAAGTCCTCAGCAAGGATATGGGCTGGACCATAGATGACGCACATATGGCGGTGACGGACAACGCATACTTCATGCACTGCCTGCCCGTGCGCCGCAATATGATAGTCAGCGACTCGGTAATTGATTCGCCGCGCAGCCTGGTAATCCCCGAAGCCGCGAACCGTGTCGTATCGGCACAGGTAGTAATC
>JAZLKT010000104.1:0-16437 GCA_045597785.1 Candidatus Cryptobacteroides sp. | reverse complement strand
CTGGACATCTTTCTTGACGTTGTTCTGGATGGCCTCGTAAACCCGCGACTGGGCCGTGTCGATGAGTTCATCGACCTTCACGCCGTCGTCGTAGGCGTCGCCGAGAATCTGCGTGGCCGCGGTGATGAGGTCGCGCTGTATGGTTTTCTGTTTGAGGATGCGCACATAGTATTCCATATGCGCAGCACTTCCCACTTTGTCGGAGAGTCCGGCGAGGACTACCGTCCCGCCTATTTTCTCCAGGTTGCCCTGTTCCTTGAGCTTTGCGCCCACGGTGAGTATGTCTATGCTCACGTGGTCGTTCACAAGCGAGGTCATTGCCTCGAAGATGAGCCTGTGGCGCTCGTCGTAAAAGCATCCGGGCGTGAGCGACTCCATCGCCTCGTCCACACAGGACGATTCGAGCAGCATCGCTCCAAGCACAGCCTCTTCAACATCAAGAGCTTGAGGGGGGACGTGTCCCATCTCAAGCCCGATGTCGGCGATTGCCTTCTGCCGCTGCTGTGCGATCCTTGCTGTATTATTCGGCCGGGGCATCTACGGAAACGAGAATGCGTCCGCAGTGCTCGCAGATGACGAGTTTCTTACCCGTTGCTATGTCCACAAGCCTCTGGGGAGTGATTGTACTGAAACATCCGCCGCAGCTGTCACCGTTATAGACGCTCACCACTGCAAGGTGGTTGTGTGTGCTGGTGCGTATGCGGTCGTAGGCGCTGAGGGTACGGGCGTCGATCTTGGCCGTAAGGCTGTCGCGACGCTCCACGAGCACCTTCTCTTCAGCGGCCGTCGATTCGACTATGCTGTCGAGTTCAGCCTTCTTGGCGGCGAGATCCTCTTCGCGGATAACGATGCGGTCGCCAATCTCGGCGATGGCTTCCTTGCGCTCGGCGATGGCCATGCGGGCCTCACCGATGTGCTTGTCGGCTATCTGACGGAGAAGATCCTGGTTCTCAAGCTCTTTGTTGATGCTGTCGTACTCGCGGCTGTTGGAGATGTTCTCGAGTTGGGCGCGGTACTTTTCGATTTCGGCGTCGAGCTCTACTATCTGTTCGCGGTTCGCTTCGATTGAATTGTTGTATTCGTCAATCACCTCATCGAGATGTGCGACCTTGGCCTTGAGGGCTTCGAGCTCGGCTTCGAGTTCGGCGACTTCCTCGGGAAGCTCACCGCGGAGCTGTTTGATCTTTTCTATTTCGTTGTCGGTCTGCTGGAGCTCGTAAAGCACCTTCAGTTTCTCCTCGATACCGAGCGAGGAGTCGGCGAAGTTCTTCTGGAGGGAGACGAAGGTTTCCCTCTCGTCGATCGGGGTTTCGATCTTTTTGATTGATGTCTTTGATGCCATATTGTGTGATATATTATTCCGTGTCGGACCGGCCTTGCGGCGGCGGCCACAAATTTAGTAAAAATATTAGAGTTTCGCGCGTATTTCCAGCAAACGTTCCCTGATGGAGCGCAACTCGTCAAGAGCGCGCGCCGTACTGTCGGCGGAACTGCTCCCGGAAGCGAGTTCCCTCTCCACTGCTTCGAGCGAAAGACCACGGCCGGCGAGCAGTTTGATCTGCTTGAGAGCGTCTATGTCGGCCTCGGTGAACTGCCTGTTGCCCTTTGACGTGCGGTGAGGCTGGACACGCGATGGGAATTTGTCCGACCAGTAGCGCACTTTCGATATGGGTTCGGAGAGAATGTCCGAAACTTCGCTGATTGAATAGAACATCTTCTTCATTGGCTAGTCCATTGTTTGTTCGGTATTTGTGGCCATATACAGCATGTTGGTATAGTCCTCCGGAAGCACCGAGGCGAAGATATAGCCAACCGGGTCGAGAGGCTCACCGTAGCGCAGCACCTCATAATGCAGATGCGGGGCGTAGGCGCTTCCGCTCATTCCGGCCGTGCCGATATACGAGCCGCAGTAAAGCTTCTGCCCTACGCTCACCTTGACGGTCGAAAGATGCGCATAACGCGTCATATAGCCTCCGGCGTGCTCGATGGCTACCATATTGCCAAGGCCCTTGGAAGCTTTCTCGACCACCTTCACCACGCCCGGCGCAGCGGCATAGACAGCCTCGCCCGTGGGCACTATGAAGTCTATTCCTTCGTGAAGAACCTCGGTCTTGAGGATGGGATTGCGTTTCATCCCCTTGGATGCGCCGACCTGCGCGTACGAAAGGCCGCTCAGAGGCAGGCTCATCGGAGGCAGTTCGAAATCGGGTTCGGAGAGGGCTCCGAAAATCATACGGAAATTGTCCTCGATGCCGCGCGCATCCGAGCAGAGGCGTGTCGCCTTGTCTCTGGTATAGATGAAAATACGGTTCCAGGGGACACTGTCGGCACCCGCCACGACTCCGAGGGAGGCGACAGGGTCGACACTGGGGGCCGAGGTATGGAAGACGTCGTTGTAAATGGCGTTATCTTTCGATTCAAGCAGTTCGAGCGACTCCGAAAGGAGTTTTTCCTGCTTCACGAGTTCGTTGTAGAGTTTGCCGTACATGCGGTTCTCCTCTCTCATACGCGCCTCGGAATCGGTAGTCACCACCGAAGCGAATATGACATACGAGACGATGGCGACCACGAGTGCCAGACCCATCAGTTTGAGCACGATTCCGAAAATCTTCGCAAGCGGGCTGTCGGGCTGCTCGAAATTGAAATCGCCGTCATTGAACTTGTATTCCCGCTGTTTAGAAGGCATATTCTTCAATCGTTGTATCTTCAATCACCTGTGCGGTGGTATCGGTCGGGGAGGTGGGAACGCCCATCCTGCTGACCATGGCCCGGAACTCGTCCACCCTCATCGAGAGGTCCATGTACGGCATGGGGTTGACCGGCTTGCCCTTGTATATTACCTCGTAATGGAGATGGGGGCCTGTGGACTTTCCGGTATTGCCGACCTCGCCTATCATCTGGCCGCGCTGGACCGTCTCGCCCTTGTTCACATATATGCAGTTGAGATGCGCGTAGCGGGTCTTGTAACCGAAGCCGTGGTCGATGAGCACCTCTTTGCCATAGCCGGAGTGCTGGATTCTCACGCGTTCCACAACACCGTTACCGGTAGCATATACAGGGTTGCCCTTGCTCGTGGCAAGGTCGATACCGTCGTGGAAGGCACCGTGTTTGAAAACGGGGTCGTTCCTGTACCCGTAGGGGCTTGACATGCGGAAGGTACCCTTCTGGGGCAGGATAGGAGGCACGGCAGGCACGCAGGACACCATATTCTCGGCCTGTTTGGACACCATAGCCACCTCATCAAGCGTACGGCTCTGCACGTAGGCCCGCTTCGTGAGCACGTCAAGACGCTTTACCGTCGTCCGCAGATGCGAGCCGGGGCCGAGCGCATCGAGGTAAGCATAACGGTTGGCGCCTCCGAAACCGGCCGCCTTCACCTCTTCGGGTATCTGGTTCAGACCGAAGATGTTGCGGTAAACGTCGTCATTGCGGTATTCGATACCTTCGAGCGCCGCTTCCATCTGGTCGAGATTATGCTCCAGAACAGCCATCTTGGCCATCCAGGCCGAATTTGCCTTGCGTATATGCGCTGTCTTCGGAAGTTCAAGGCCGAGCACCGAGGTGTAGAACCAGAAATACACCACCACAAGCGCGACCACCGCGAACACGTCCAGGGCTATGCGCAGCGGCTTTTTCCACTTCGCATCCCGTAGCTGTTCGTACTGGAGAGTCGAACTGTTGTATGTGTATTTGCGCGGGTTCTTATTGGCCATTCCTGCAAATATACTAAATTTCCCTTACCCTCCGGAGTTCGGCGGCGGAGCTTCCACCAACCGCGTGCCACTGCTCGGGATTGCGCCAGCCGCGCAGGAACGCTGCCGCATCCATACGCTTCTTGCCCGAGAGCTGAAGGTCGGTCACCACCACGGCACCGTCGGCTGTGGCTATTGCCAGGCCTTCCGGCACGACGGAAATGGTTCCGGGAGCTGCATGTATGCCTTCGGCCTTGCGGGCGGCGAAGATCTTGAGCTGGGCCGTGGCCTGTCCCGGAGCCTCGATTGTGGTGTAGGCCGCAGGATAAGGGCTCAGACCGCGGATAAGGTTGTAAATATTGTCGGTAGAATCGTTCCAGTCGATATGCAGGAGCTCGGGCGTAAGCTTCGGGGCGGCCTTGAGCACCTCCATTCCCTGAATGAAACTGCGCTGCGTGCGGGTCTCGACATTCTTCTGGATAATGCCCTCGACTGTCTGGAGGACAAGGTCGGTACCTATCTCCATAAGGCGGTCGTGCACGGTCCCGGCCGTGTCTTCGGGGCCGATGCGGCACTCCTGACGGAGGATGATTCCGCCCGTGTCGATGTTCTTGTCTATCATGAAGGTCGTGGCTCCGGTGATACGCTCGCCATTGATAACAGCCCAGTTGATGGGCGCCGCTCCGCGGTACTGGGGCAGAAGCGCGGCGTGCAGGTTGAACGTGCCTAGCCTCGGCATCGTCCACACCTCCTCGGGCAGCATTCTGAACGCCACCACCACGAACATATCGGCCTTGAGGGCGCGCAGGCTCTCGAGGAAGGCCGGATCCTTGAGTTTGACTGGCTGGAGAACAGGGATTCCGTGCTCCACCGCATATTTCTTGACGGCGCTCTCGTTCATCTTGTGACCGCGCCCGCTGGGCTTGTCGGCCACTGTCACGACACCCACCACTTTGTACTTGGCCTTCAGAAGGGCATCGAGCGGAGCCACGGCGAATTCCGGCGTGCCCATATAAACTATCCTGGTCTTACGGAACAGTCGCTGGATTTTGCTCCAAAGCTTTTTCCACCAGATCTTGAATGTATCCATATTGATGATTGCGGAATCGTGCACAGCCTTCCAGGTGAGGAAACACCCTATGGGGAAGAGCACGTAAGATGATATGAATGCGCCTGCCGCGGGCCCTACGGCACCGTCATTGGCAAGTTTGGTCCCGGAGATATCCACCACCCAGTAAAGCACGAAGAACAGCACCGACACGATGGCGCTGACACCTATGCCTCCTTTGCCTATCAGCGCACCGAGCGGAGCGCCGATGAAGAAGAGGATAAAGCAGGCAAGGGCCTGGGCTATGCGTTTGAGTATCTCGACACGCGTGTGACGGATGTAATAGTCGTCGACGTATGTCTCGCGCGAGAACACTCCCACTTCGTTGGCGAAGCGCTGGGCTCTTTCAGATGCACTCTTGAGCGCCCTGGCCTTCGAAGTGCGGTCTTTCCACTTATCCATCCCCGAATAGGCGAACGGCACCTTCCCTTCGCGCACGAAGGACGTGTCGAGCTGCTTGGCATACGACAGGATGTTCGTGTGCGACACTTTGTCATAGTGCTCTTCGAGGACGCGGTTGTTCACAACGACCAGCGAATCGTACTCGGCGTCGAGCGAAGCGATGTTGCGGCTCTTGATCTGGTTGCCGAAACGGTTGCCCTCCGACTTTTCGAAAGAATAGTTCTTGAGCGAAATGATGAGCTGCTGGTCGGCAAACTCGAACTTCTGCAGGGAGCGCTCGTAGCCGTGGCTGGTCTTATCGTTGGACTCCTGGTAATTGATTCCGCTGTAAAGCGTGAAAACGAGGTAGTCCTTGCTCTGCGAAAGACGTATCGTTGCCGAATCGGCTATGGTTATGGACGTATTGCCCTTGCCGCCTGTATGGTCATAGACCATCACACCGTAGAGCATACCATCGTCGTTCTGATCGTTGACCCGCAGCACATAGCCTTCGATACCCTCGTAGAACGTGCCGGAAGGAATTTTTATCTCTTCTTTGGTACGCGAGATATCGTCGCGCAGAGTGTAGATTTCGTTATATGCCTTGGGCACGAGGTTGTTGCCGGCGAAGAACGCGCCGACAGCGATGACCGCGGAAACAATGGTGAGCGGAGCCATCACCCTGATGAGCGATATGCCCGCGGCCTTTATGGCCATGAGTTCATTGTTTTCGGTCATCGAGCCTAGCGTCATCATCGACGCGAGCAGCGTCGAAAGAGGCAGCGCGAGCGGCAGGATGGTGAACGAGCCCCACATCATGAACTCGGCAATCACCTTGAAGCCGAGGCCCTTGCCCACAAGTTCGTCGATGTAGAGCCAGAGGAACTGCATCATCAGGATGAACACGACCACGAGCAGGATCGCTACGAACGGTCCTACGAACGATTTGAGTATGAATCTGTCGAGTCGTTTCATCCGAAGGTGCTACTGAATCTTCGATTTGAGCAGCGCAAGCGCGTCGGCAAGGCCTGCGGCGTTCTTTCCGCCGGCTGTCGCGAGGGCGGGTTGACCGCCACCGCCGCCAAGGATGAGTTTTGCCGCGTCGCGGATGTCGGCACCGGCATTACGGCCGGCCTTTACGAGGTCTTCGGAATACATCAGCATCAGCTGAGGCTTTCCGTCGGTCTCGAATGCGGCTATGGCAACCAGAGCCTCGCTCTTCTGAAGGCTTGTCAGTGCCGTGCGAAGCATTGCGGGGTCGGTGCCGTTCTGAGTGAACTCAATGAGCGAAACGTTTCCGCACTTCTTTGCGCCGGCCTTGAGCGAAGCGGCGAACTGCTCTGCCTTGAGACGCGCGAACTCCTCAGCCTGCTTCTTGAACGAAGCGTTGTCGGCCTGGAGTTTCTGTATTGCGAAAAGAAGGTCCTGAGGGTTGCCCAGAAGCGCCTTCGCCGCCTTGAGGGTATCCTCTTCGGACTTGATATAATTGAGGGCGGCCTCGCCCGTAAGAGCTTCGATACGACGCACACCTGCCGCGATAGCCGATTCGCTCACAATCTTGAACGCGCCGATATTGCCGGTGGCAGATGTATGACAGCCGCCACAGAGTTCAACCGAATTGCCGAACTTGACAACCCGCACGCGGTCGCCGTACTTCTCGCCGAACAGGGCGATGGCGCCCATCGCGCGGGCCTCGTCCATCGTGGCATCGCGCTTCTCCTCAAGCGGATGATTGGCGCGGATGCGCTCCGAAACGAGAGCCTCGAGGAGCGCAATCTGCTCGTCGGAAAGTTTCTCGAAATGCGAGAAGTCGAAACGCAGATACGCGTCGTTCACGAACGAGCCCTTCTGCTCGACGTGCGTGCCGAGAGTCTCGCGCAGGGCCTCGTCGAGAAGGTGCGTGCAGGAGTGGTTGGCGGCTATGCGCTTGCGGCGCTCGGCATCCACTTCAAGGCGGAAGGCACCCTCGGTATTGGCAGGTATGCGCTCAGCGATATGCACGGTAAGATTGTTTTCCTTTACAGTATTCACTATTGCTATGCGCTCGCCGTCGGCCGAGGTGATGAAACCCGTGTCTCCGACCTCGCCGCCCATCTCGCCATAGAAGGGAGTATGGTCGAAAACGAGCTGGAGCATCTCCTTGTTCTTCTGCACCACGCGGCGGCTGCGGAGCAGAATCGCGCCTTCCACAACGGTGCTGTCATAACCTTCGAAGACAGGCTCGGTGCTCTGGTGATACTCTGTCCAGTCGCCGAATTCGTTGGCGGTGGCATTGCGGGCGCGGTCTTTCTGCTTGCCGAGCTCGACATTGAATCCGTCGAGATCGACCTTGAAGCCCTTCTCAGTAGCGATGAGCTCGGTAAGGTCTATGGGGAAGCCGAAAGTGTCGTAAAGCTTGAACGCGTCGGCTCCGGAGATGGTCTTGCTCTCCGAGGCAGCAGCCATGGCGTCGTCGAGCAGACGGATTCCGCGGTCAAGGGTGCGCAGGAACGCAAGTTCCTCTTCGCGGATGACGGACTCGATGAGCTTCTGCTGTGCCTTTATTTCGGGATAGGCCTCGCCCATATCGGCTACGAGCTGCTCTACAAGACGGCAGAGGAAAGGTTCGTTCAGGCCGAGGAAGGTATAGCCGTAACGCACTGCGCGGCGAAGAATCCTTCGAATCACATAGCCGGCCTTCACATTGCCCGGCAACTGACCGTCGGCAATACTGAAGCTAATGGCGCGGATATGGTCGGCGATGACCCTCATCGCAACATCGGTTTCC
Source organism: Candidatus Cryptobacteroides sp. (assembly GCA_045597785.1). GTDB lineage: Bacteria > Bacteroidota > Bacteroidia > Bacteroidales > UBA932 > Cryptobacteroides. The sequence continues at coordinate 8,489 of JAZLKT010000104.1, read as the reverse complement.
TTGCTCTCGCCGTATTTGTGGCCGGAAAGTTCGCCTATGCGCGCGAGCATACCGGTGAAGACGTCGGAGTCGTAGTTTGAGTTCTTGCCCTGAAGCACCGAGCAGAGACGCTCGAAACCCATGCCCGTGTCGATATTCTTCGCGGGAAGGCTCTCCAGATGGCCGTCCGCCATGCGCATATACTGCATGAAGACGATGTTCCAGATTTCGATGACATGCGGGTCGTCGTGGTTCACAAGGTCGCGTCCCGTTATGCCGGAGGCCTTCTCCTCGGGGGTGCGGATATCGATGTGAACCTCGGAGCAGGGACCGCAGGGGCCGGTATCACCCATTTCCCAGAAGTTGTCGTGCTTATTGCCAAGGACGATATGGTCCTCGGGCATGTGCCTGAGCCATGCGGCCTTGGCCTCTTCGTCGAGAGGACACTCGTCCGAACCCTCGAAGATGGTGGCATAAAGCAGGTTCTTGTCAATGCCGTAGACTTCTGTCAGGAGTTCCCAGGCCCAGTCGATGGCTTCGGTCTTGAAATAATCGCCGAAACTCCAGTTGCCGAGCATCTCGAACATCGTATGGTGATAAGTATCGTGACCAACCTCTTCGAGGTCGTTGTGCTTTCCGCTCACACGGAGGCACTTCTGGCTGTCGGCCGCACGGTTGAACTTGGCGGCGCTGTTGCCCAGGAAGATATCCTTGAACTGATTCATTCCGGCATTCGTAAACATGAGGGTCGGGTCGCCCTTTACCACCATCGGCGCAGAAGGCACAACGGTATGTCCTTTTGATGCGTAGAAATCGAGAAATTTCCGACGTATTTCCTTAGATGTAAGCATATATTCTGATATTAATTTCCGCGAACCGCAAATATACAAAAAAAAGCGGTCCTTTTCGGGCCGCTTTTTCATTAAATCAGGTAATGCGTATTACTTGAGCGTGATGGTGCGAAGGGTGAAATCCTTCGGAGCCGGTTTCCTCGAGCGGGTAGCCGTGCGGAATCCGTTCCTCTGGCAAGAAGCCTTGACCTTTGCCGGGCTGGCTGAAGGCTCCTCCTCAACATACTTCACGATAGGAGTGTCGTCGTCAACGTAGGCATAATAACCTTGGTAACTACCATCCGCAGAGGAGCTGACGCCATACTCGCAATACGAAATCGAAGAGAGTTCTCCATTCGAATCGTAGGTGATCACGATAGGTTCCGTTCCGCTTTGGCCACTGCCCCAGAAGCAAAGGAAATAATTTTCCGGGTCTTCAGGGAGATCGTAGAATCCATAACCGTATACGCCATCCTCAATTTCACCTTCATAAACGATTCTGTCGTTGCATGTAAGCGTCTGCTCCGACGAATCGAGATCAAGCACAAGGATAGGATCCGCCCATCCTTCGAAGATTCCGAACCAGTCTGCCTGGAGGGCATATAAGTCAGGTCCAATCTCGGTAAGGTTGACAAGGAAAGGATTATACTCGGGATCAACGACATACAGTCCTTCAACGGGCAGAATTTCGGGATCATCCTGAGTGCCGAGGCCGGGGAACTTGTAGGAAGCATTGACCGCAAAGTCGTACTGCGCTTCTCCGTCGGCATTGACGGGAACGACCACGATTTTATACTTGCCGGGGTCGAGTCCTTCAAGGACAAGGGTTGCCACCGTGTCAACAACAGTTGCGCTTGCAAGGGGCTCGCCTTCCTTGAGGGCCTCAAGAATTGTCTCGTAGTCATCCTCAGCGGAAGCACCGCAGATAACCGATGCAACATCCTCTGCTGCAATCACATTGACAACATAGCTGACAGTGGTGTTGTCCGAACCGATTCTCATACCGCCATAGCTGGGCTCGATAGCATAGTCGGCACGAACGAAGCTCTTACAGATGAAATAGTCAATCTCGCCGTCACCGCCGGTATATACTCCAAGATAATCTCCCTTCGCCTTGCTACCCACAACATAGAAATCAGCAAGATAGAATCCACCGTTTCCATCGTAATAAGGATAATAGTCTTCGGGATATTTATTGCGGAACATGTCTGCGAAATCAAACCATTCCTTGGTACCCTCTATGTGTCCGCTGGGGTTTGATGAGCCGATCCAATAGTCATTGTAGAAAGATGTTTCGTCGGCATAATAAACAGGGGCATCATCGGGGTAACCCATATACCTCATAGGTACATAGACGGCATTTGTATTCGTATTCCAGTAGAATACATAGTCCTGAACGTCATAGTCCTCTCCCTTCTTGATTGTCTCATAACCGAAGCAATCCTTAATGCGGCAGAAGCGGACGGTATCGGAAATCTGCTGATATTCAAGCACCTTCTTCTCCTCAACCTCGTCCCACCAGGTTTCGGTAAGGGTTCCTTCATCGAATTTTATCCAAGGGAGCTCTATGCCGGCCGTGATGCTGAGCAAAGAAGTTCCGTAAGGAGTCGCAAGTTCTTCGGGAATCGCGAGCGAGAGACCGAGGAATACATTGACCTCTATCTTTTCATGATCGAGCGTAACAGTAATCACAGCATCAGCTTCGTCCTTTGCGAACGATACCGACGAAGGTACAGTGAACGCTCCGCTTTCAACACCTTCTCCGCTTGCTGCGATGGCTACGGAAAGGGCTTCCGTCGTATCCACCCTCGAGATAGGGATATCAAAACTTACAGTCTCCTCGTCAAAAGAGATTTTGGAGGCTATCGTGTTCGGGAAGAACACCTGGGGTCCCGAAACCTGCGCTGCAGGCTCATAGGGGACCGGCTGCTCCGACTGGCAGGACACTGCTCCCGAGAGAGCAAGTGTCACGAGAACCAGTCCTGCAAATATCTTGTTTGTTTTCATAATCATTGTGTCTCCTTAATTATAACGTTACGGGAGTGACCTTGCTCGAAGGGTCGGGGTTGTTGACGATTCCGACATTGGAATCCAACTCATCCCGGGGGATTACCAAGGTACAGTTCGGCTTTACGCGGTCGCAGTTGAGGTAGAAGTCGGCACCGGGAGCATTGGTTCCCTCGTATGCCTGATAGTTACCGGGCTGGATACGCTTGTAGTCGGCGAACGTAACGGTACCCTCACCCCAGAACTCGATCCTCTTCTGGAAGAATACTTCCTCCTGGAACTCGAAGACGTCGGCGGCAACGCCGGGAGCGCCCTGCTCGACAATGCCCTTTGCGATATTCTTGGGAGCAAAGGTGTATTCGGGGTCACGATATGTCTTCATGAAATTCTCAAGGGCAGCCTTTCCTTCAGCAAGATTCTGCATACCAATAGCCTCAGCCTCGATGAGGTACATTTCCTCAACGCGCATAAGGGGAAGGTCGGAAGCGCCGCCAACAGAAAAGTTCTCCCAGTCGCCACCCTTGCAACGGAACTTGATTGCTGTGTAAGGAGGGCAGGTTTCTTCGAAGTACTCAGGCTCGCGGCAAGTCTTGTAAGCGTAGTATGCGCTCTTTTCCGGATCGAGGAAGCTGTGCTTGCGGAAGTCTGTTTCAGGGATACGCTCATAGAGCCAGCGGTTGATTCCGAAGAAGCAGAGGGAGTTGTAACCCCAGTCGGCCTCGGCGGAAACCCAGCCGGTCCAGTTGCAGAGGTTGCCCATATTCTCTGCGCTGTAGCGCACAAACCACATCCAAGAAGAGTTTGCAGTTGCATCGCAGAAACCGCTCGTAGGGTTCTCCCACTCGTCCTGGGTGAGAGGCGTCGCTCCTGATGTGTCGATAGCCTTGCGTGCATACTTCTGAGCCTCAGCCCAGTTCTTCTCTATCATATAGAGACGGGCCTTGAGACCATAAACCACCGCGAGTGAAGGATACATTCCGGAGGGAGTCTTGAATCCTGCAAGATATTCCTCGGCCTTGTTCAGGTCGCTCTCGATAAGGGCGACGAGATCGGCGTGTTTGGCACGGGGATTATTCTTGCTTACCGACTCTTCAGTCTTGTCTGTGACGATAGGAACGGTAAGGCCTTTGACTTCGGAGATATCGGTATAGCTGTTCTCAACCGGCTCATAGATAGTCATAAGAAGAGTGTACTCCATAGCGCGGAATGCCAGCGCAAGACCGAGGTTGCCGAGAGTGTTGGCATCGGCAGTCTCCTCGTCAATCGAGGCAACAATGTCGTTTGCGGACTTCACGAATGCATAAAGCGTATACCAGGGAACCTGGGCATAGTCTGTTTCAGCATCCATATTCAAGCAACGGTTCCAGCGGTTGAACCAGTCGTAACCGGAGTTCGATCCCTGGACAAAGATATCTCCCATAATTTCGGAGAGCTGCATGTTGAACTGGGGGAAGCCCATATCGAACTCGCACTGCTCGTCACTGCCAAAGATGAGATATGCAGGAGTGAACTGCGCCGGAAGGCCAGAGATGGCCGCAGTCAGGGCAGATGATGAACCGGAAAGCTGCTGGGTTGTAACCGTTGCGCTCTCGGGAACATACTCCTCGATGCAAGAGCCGAGCAAAAGAACTGCGGCGGCACTTGTGATTATAAGTTTGAATGTATTTCTCATATTCGTGTCCTCCTTTTAGAATTTAATTGTAACACCACCGGAGATGGTTTTCATAGGAGAATAATATGCATCGCCCGTAGCGCCGTATGACTGACGGGGGTCGAGACCCTGGCGGGCCGACCAGTAACCGAGGTTCTCCATCGCGCAGTAGACGCGTACCGAGCTGATCTTGGCCTTCTTCACGAGAGACTCGGGAAGAGTGTAGCCGACGTTGATGTTCTCCACATTGAGGTAGCTGGCCTTGGTGAGGAACCTTGTAGAAGTACCTGCTGAATAGGTGTCACCCCACTGGAAACGGGGAATCGTAGTCGAAGGTTTCTCCGCTGTCCAGGAATTGAGCAGGTCGTAGTGCAATGCATTACCCGAGTTGGAACCGGTAGGTGAAGCCATAGCAGCGGCGTAACCGCTGTCGTAGGTCTGGCCTCCGATCTGATACGAGAAGCGTACGGAGAAGTCGAAACCGTATGCCTCGAAACTGGTTCCGAAACCGCCGTAGATAGGAGCGATACCGGACTTGTTCGTTACGAAGTAACTTGCCTTCGAGTAGTCGTCGGTCTTTTCAACGCCTTCATAGACGACGTTATCATTCGCGTCCTTAACTGCCACTTCATTACCGTCGCCATCAATCTCGGTCTTCGGTACGAGCCTCCACCAGAGAGACTTACCGGTCTCCGGATCGACACCGGCATATTCCCTCATGTACCAAGTATACATAGGAAGGTCTTCCGCAATGTAATTGCTGGAGGAGACGTAGCCTTCGTAAACGTTCAGGTCAAGGTCATAAGCCCTGGTTTCCTTCTTGTCGTCGGCGAGCATCGTAATCCTGTTGTTGAGGAATGTAAGGTTGCCGAATACGTCCCATTTGATGTTCTTGTTGTTGATGATGTTGACGTTGAGTTCGAGTTCGGCGCCCTTGTTGCTCATGTTACCGATATTGTCGTAGTAGTATGAGTAACCCATTGAAGGAGCGACATAGAATGCGAAGAGCATATCGGTCGTAAGCCTGTTGAAGTACTCGACACTACCGCTCACACGGTTGAAGAGGCCGAATTCCACACCTGCGTTGATGTTGGTGTTGGTCTCCCAGGTGATATCCCTCTTACCCTTTGCGCTGAACTGGGTTGCAACAGCACCGTCGGAATTGATGATATCGTAGGTATCGGTGTACCTGTAGTTACCGATATTGTCGTTACCCTGCGAACCGATTGAAGCCTTGAGCTTCAACTCATCCACGAAAGAAAGGTCGAACCAGTCTTCCTTAGAGGCAATCCATGCGGCACCTGCCGACCAGAAGTTGCCCCAGCGGTACTCGGGAGCGAAGCGTGAAGATGCATCGCGACGGAACGACCCCGACACAAAGATTTTCTCGCCGAAGTTATACTGAGCACGAGAGAAGATACCTTCGTTGTTGTACCTCGAGATGCTGGAACCTGAACTTTGCTTGTCAAGAACGGCACCGTTAAGTTCCTTGTTGACCTGGTTGAACATATTGCTCTTGGTCGCATAGAGGTCATAGCTTGCGGCATTGTAATACTCGTGACCTACCATAACGTCAACTCCGTGTGCGCCGAACTGGTGGCTGTACGAAAGCAGCTGCTGGAGGTTGAAGTTGCGGTAACGGGAGTGACCCTTCTCAACCATACCCTTCTCTGATGTGAACTGTCCGTAGTACGGGTTGTAAACGTATGTGGTACGGTACTCGTCGTTAAGGATTGTTCCGTTGACGGTGAGCGTGAGGTCTTTGGTGATGTTGATATCAGCAAAACCGCTTGCATTTGCCTGGAATCCCTCGTTGTTGTTGGTGTTCAGGATGTTGTCCATCAGGGCGTTGGCGTCGGAAAGGAACGGACGGCCAAGGCCTGCGTTCATGCCGTTACCGTAGTCCATCATCTTGAAGCCGTCGGAATCGATCATGATTTTGCCGTCTCCGTCACGGACATAGAGGGGATAAATAGGAGCTATGCGCGAAGTGAACGCCCAAACGTTACCGGTAGATGTTGCAGTCCCGTTGTTGCTGAGGAAGTTCATATCGTACTGGGCAAAAGAAATGTTACCGCCTATCTTGAGCCACTTCTTGGCCTGATAGTCTGCACGCAGACGTCCGGAGAAGCGCTTGTAGTCGGAACCGTAAGTGATACCCTGGTTGTCGAGATACGAAACCGAAGCATAGAACGAAGAGCGGCTGTTAGATGCTGACACGTTCAGGTTGTATTCGGAACGGGCGCCCTTCTGATATGCGTAGTCCTCCCAGTTGTCGGGCCTTACGAGATAATCCTGTCCGCCCACGGTATAGTGCTTTCCGAGTGTGGCGGCGGGGTTGATCTTGCCGTTGCTGCCGAAAAGATTCTGGCCTGCGGGAACATCAAAGATGCCATAGCCGAGACCACCGTCAGCCTGATCGGCTTCGATTGTCGCATTGACTCCGGCCCAAGCCTGTGCATCGGAATAGCTGTAAGTATCCTTAAGATAGTTCGCGCGAGAGAGACCGTGCATTTCGAGATAGTGGGTAGGGTCCTGAATCGTGTTGTAACGCTTGACGGCACGGGTGTTCACACCGTATTTGCCATCAAAGGTAACCACAGCCTCGCCGGCCTTGGCCCTCTTTGTGGTGATGATGATGACACCATTCGCACCACGGGCGCCGTAAAGCGCATTCGAGGCGGCATCCTTGAGGACGGTCATGCTTTCAACGTCCTGCTGGGGGATATTGGCGATATCGCCGCCATAAGGAGCACCGTCCACGATGACGAGAGGGTCGTTACCCGCATTGAGCGAGCTGAAACCACGTACGCGGATGGTCGATGATGAACCGGGGGCACCGTTTGACGAGGTAAGCTGTACACCTGCAACTGAACCGGCAAGAGCACCGGTCACGGAGCTGGACTGCGAACGTGCAATCGTTTCGGAGCCGACCACAGCTGCGGAACCTGTGAAGGATTCCTTTGTTGCGGTACCGAATGCGACGACAATCACGTCGTCAAGCATCTCCGTGTCGGACACAAGGGCAATGTTGACGACCTTCTGTCCTGCTACTGCAACCTCCTGCAATACATAGCCGAGGCAGGAAACCTCGAGAGTTCCGTCCGCAGGGACGGCAATCGAGTAGTTTCCGAGAGCATCGGTAAGTGCATAGGAAGTAGCGCTGCCCTTCAGTTGGACTGCTGCACCGGGGACAGGTTCTCCGGTTGCGGCGTCCGTAACGGTACCGGACACTGCTACATTCTGAGCAGATGCCACGGCAACCGTGCAAAACGCTGCGAGGGCTGTCAAGAATAGCTTAATCTTCTTCATAAGCATTGGGGTTTGTTGAACAATAATATATACACTAACTGTTTTTAGTTTCGTTCAGCACGGCGCCCACAAAACGGCGCGTGGGCACAAAGATGTAAAATTAATTCAACAAATACAAATTTGTAAGTATAGCCAAAGTGGCAAATAGCAGCTATATACACGAGATTATTCTTTCATGTTTTGCCTGTTTTTACACAACCAACTTACAGTCATTAAGCAGATACGACAAAATACTATTAATTTATAATTAAAATCTTTTAGAAAATAATTAAAGAAATTACGTGCCGGGCTCTCGGCGGCCCCTAAGAAAGCTCCGGGGATATGCAACACCTATGAATATATATGCATAATGCAGGTCCGAGACATTACACCCGCTCCAAATAGTGCGAAAATCTGTGTAACGATTTGAAACCGCTCCCGGCATAAAGATCGAAACGTCCCCGGTAAATTATGAAGAAAAATTACGCAAATCCAAAGAATATTCGTATATTTGCAGTCCGCAAAAACGGGATGTGGCGCAGTTGGCTAGCGCACCACGTTAGGGACGTGGGGGTCGTCTGTTCGAGTCAGATCATCCCGACATTGCAAAGAGGCAGATCATTCACGGTCTGCCTCTTGTCGTATGTTCGTGGCTCGGACACGCGCTCCAGGGCTGCGGCAGTCGTGCCGGGGTCCTGGGAATGTCGCTGAAGGGCGGAGTGTCAGCGAAT
>JAZLKT010000103.1:0-6260 GCA_045597785.1 Candidatus Cryptobacteroides sp. | reverse complement strand
GTAATCTTCCGCCCCTGGCACGAGCATACCAACCCCGGAGCGGGATACGGCTTCTGGTGGAGCGTGGGCAACTGCTCGAACGGTGAGTTCGCCCGGCTTTGGCGCGAGACTTACGAATATATGCGCGATGTGCGGGGTCTGCACAATCTCATCTGGGCCTATTCGCCCGATCTCCATCATCTCTGCTGGGAGGGTGAAGGGCACGACCGGTACGTTTATCTGGCCGCGTGGCCGGGGGATGAGTATGTCGACCTTCTCGGTCTCGATGCGTACGAGACACCCTGGTCGAACTTCCGCGAGAAGGTCTCCGGGATTGTGGACTACGCGATAAGCATTGCTGAAGAGAAAGGGAAACCCTTCGCCATTACCGAAACAGGCTTTGAGAACAATCAGAGCGAAGATTTCAAATATTGGTACGATCCGGCCTGGTGGACAGAGGGGCTTTACGACCATATGCTCGCGGGCAGGAAAGTGTCGTTCGTGCTGGTATGGCGCGATGCCGGATTCCCCTCGGAGGGCAAGCACTACTTCAATGCTTTCCGAGGCTGCGGCTCCGAGGCCGATTTCAAGGAATTCCTGTCCAGGGGAATGCTGCTGGAGGATGACCTTCCCGATATGTACAAGTAATTATCAACCCACAAAATAATTTCACTATGTTTAAGAATTGCTTATTCAAAACATTCGCAGCCGCTGCCCTTGCGGTATTCGCCGTAGCAGCCTGCAAACCCGATCCCAAACCCACTCCCACTCCCACCCCGGAGCCCGGAACTCTGACAGCTCCCGTCCTGAGTGCAAGCGCCCAGAGCGTGACACTCTCGCAGGCGAGCGAGACTTCGACAGCCCTCACCCTTACCTGGACTGCCGCTACCGGAACTGATGGCGACATTGCCTACACCGTATTCGCAAATGTTGCCGGCAAGGACCTCTACACCAATCCCGAGCGCCTCGCTGCCAACGGCAACCTGACCTTTGCCTTCACGCACAAGGAACTCAACGACCTTGCCGCCAAACTCGGCGTTTCCGCTTCCGGAAGCCTTCAGTTCGCAGTTTATGCCGTTCCCGAAGACAAGGAAATCGACCCTGTCATCTCGAATGTCAAGGAAGTGGCCGTGACAACTTATTCCGAGACCGTTACAGGCCCCGAACAGATGATCATCGCCGGAAGCGCTGTCGGTGGCTGGGACCTTTCGTCCGCTGCCCGCATGCCTAAGATTTCGGACAATGTCTATGAACTCGAGAATGTCGAAGTGCGTCTTTCACCCGATGACGTCGGCTTCAAGTTCTACTTCTCGGCAGACGGCTCCGACTCGAGGGAAGTGGCTCAGGATCCTTCATCCGCTACCTTCGGCGACTGCAAGATTTTCGATACCGATGCTCCCAGCCTCTTCCAGCCTGCAAGGAACGGCTATGCGGCCGGTATGTTTACCATCAAGCTCGACCTCAATCAGCTCAAGATGACCATGACCCGCACCGGCGACCTGCCCGCCGAGCTCAATCTGCCCGACAACCTCTATATGAAGGGCGACTGTCTGCCTTGGGGCTGGAGCACTCCTGCAATCCTTCTTTCCAAGGATTCCGGCAAGACTTACAAAGCCGAAGGTGTGGCCTTCTCGTTCAACGAAGGCGATCCTCAGAACCCTTGCGGATTCAAGATCTTCCTCGCCGACGACTCCTGGTCACCTTATATTGCAATGTCGGAATCTTCGACCGATCACAACATCATCCTCGAAGTCATCAACGAAGGCGACGGCCCTCAGGTATATCCCGGCAAGGTAGGTTACACGAGCGGTACCTATAACATTGTGGCCGACTTCGATACCATGACCATGACGCTCACCGCTGTTCAGTCGACGACTCTCGGCCACGCATATCTTTATGGCTGCGCATTTACCGACTATACCGATTGGGCTGACTGGATCGAGCTTACCGAAACCGCTGCCGGAAGCAATGTTTTCACCATCTCCGACCTCCGCATCAAAGCCGGTGAAGGCGACTACAACTACGGATTCAAGGTTTATCCCGCGGTTCAGGATTGGGGCAACGAGTACCGTTGCGACCGCACCAAGTCAACCGATGCCTCCAACATTTTCATTGAGCACATAAGCAGTGTCGAAGGCGACTATCAGGTTTGTCCTCTCGACTACGGCCTTGGCAGCGGCACATACGATGTTACCGTTGACTTCAACACCAAGAAGGTGACATTCACCGCGAAGTAGCAAAACTTGCGTACGTACTAATTTTTTGCTCTAACTGACACCAACCGGCCGCAGTTAGAGCAAAAAAATTGGTCACCTGGACATTTTGATTCTGCCCTCGGCAACGTCACTGGATGAAACAAAAGAAGGCGGCCGGAACTGACCCGGTCGCCTTCTTATGATGTGCACTCTTAGGGATTCGAACCCTAGACCCACTGATTAAGAGTCAGTTGCTCTACCAGCTGAGCTAAGAGTGCAATATTTCAAAAACTCGTGACTCGTTCGGGGCTCGAACCCGAGACCCCCACATTAAAAGTGTGATGCTCTACCAACTGAGCTAACGAGTCTTCCAACCTGAAAGGGACTGCAAAGGTATAATAACCCTGCAAATATTCCAAATATTTTTTACTCTTTTTTAAGATAATGGGTTGACCCCTGTTATCTTTTCTATAGCCTCAAAACTGCCGAGGTCATCCCAGGGCCAGTCCGAGGGCACACAGAACACGAGCGGGGACTTTTCCATGACCGCGTAGTCGATGGAGATTTTCGGACAGAGAGGGAAGTTCTCCTCTACCGCGGCGGCCTCGGTGTCTGTGCCGAAGGGAACGGCGTCGAAACGGGCGCTGATTTCCGGAGCGAAAGAGCGTATCTGAGCGAGCATCGTGCCGGTCTCGAACACGAAGATTCCCGCGTTCCAGCAGTATCCGCCCTCGGCGAGATACCTGGACGCCACTTCGGTGCTTGGCTTTTCTTTGAAAGCGTCCACCTTGAAAATGGCGCCGGAGGGCGCTTCCTGCCGGGCACTGTCAAGACCATCTTCTGCGGGCCCGTTCGACTGGAGTGCGTGCGGAGTTGCGTTCACTGCCGACTGGCCCAGCTGTATGTATCCGTACTGGGGCGAAGGCCAGGTGGGATGAATGCCCACAGTGACTATTCTGCCAGGGCAGTTGTCAAGGGCCGTGCGAATGGTGGCGCAGAAACCTTGCACATCGGGTATGTATGCATCCGAAGGCGATACGACCACCTTTTCTCCCGGACCGTAGAGGGCTTCTATCTTGCGGCAGACGTATTCTATGCAGGGGGCGGTGTTGCGCGGGCAGGGTTCTGCGAGAATCTGCTCCGGTGGCAGGTTCGGGAGCTGTCCGCGCACGATGGGGATGTACTGCGCACCGGTAACGATCCAGATGCGTGCGTCCGGGTCGAGCGCTGCGAAACGTTCGCAGGTCAGTTGTAGCAGCGACCTCCCGCAACCCAGCAGGTCGAGGAACTGTTTGGGCTTCTCGGGTGTGCTCAGGGGGTAGAGGCGGCTGCCGACCCCTCCGGCCATTATCACAAAGTTGACCGCCATCCTATTCCTTATACATTCCGCAATGGCAGTAGCCCGTTTCGCGATATTCCTTGCAAGGGCAGACCGTATCGTCGTTGTGCGCCAGGGGAGTCACACAGGGACAGTAGCCCTTTCCGAATCGCTGCTTTTTGATTTCGATGCCTTTCTTGATGCGCTCCACCTGGGCCGCATCATCAACGTAAACGTATTTGGCCACTTCCATATGCGTGGATATTATTTGTACAGTTTGCCGGCTATGTCGCCGAGGAACAGGGTGGCCTTGTCGGCGTGGAACTTCACGAAGTCCCTTTCGGCCGGATGCCCCGGCCAGGGAACGTAGCGTTCGTGAATCATCGTGTCGTCGTTGCGCCACAGGAGTACATAGACGGGCTTGTATTTCTTGAGTACGGGCAGCAGGTCGCCTGTCCAGTATGCGGGGTCGGGCATGTCGTAGTGCCCCGTTTCGGTAAGGGCGTAGGGGAGACCCGTAATCTTTGCCGCTTCGACGGTAGCGCCTATCATCTCGTCGCAGTTCTTTATGTATCCCTGGCTGCTCTGGGTGGCACCGCGATAGATGTCCACTCCGATGAGATGCACATACTCATTGCCCGGGAACCATCTGAGGAACTCTTCAGCATCGAGATTGCCGTTATACACATAGCCGCTGGGGCTGTATGCGAACAGTACCTGCGGGCAGCGCTCGTGGATATACTCGAAAGTCATCTTCCACAGTGCCTTGAACTGCTCTTCAGTGCAGTTGCCGTAGCCCCACCAGAAATGATGGGCCGTATGCTCGTGCCAGGGCCTGAAGAGCACGGGAACCTTCACGCCGTCGGCGGTCTCGAGCGAATTGAGGAATCCGGCCACCTTGTCGAGCCAGCCTGTGAACAGCTCGTGCAGGGCGCCTCCTTCAAGGATCGAGGCCACCACCGTGGTGTCGGAATGGTCCCAGGCATCGCCGCCGGTGAGGGGGTTGTCGCAATGCCAGCTGATGGTAACCATACCGCCCCGTTCGTACTGGGCTATGTATTCGAGCCTTTCGCTTTCGAAGGGGACACCGTCGATGTTGAGAGCACTGCCCCTTTCGAGTTTCGAGAGGTCGCCGCCAAGAATCGCGGGACGCTCGCCGCACACTTCGAGCACGTCGGAACGGCCCTGCTCGCCGCGCCAGCCGTAGCCGTAGAACGGGTCGTCCTGATGGCCGAACATTATGCCTTTTACCGGCATGTCGCAGAGGTTGGCGTAGAGTTTCGCGGCCTCGGGCGTGTAGCCGCTGCGGACCATGGCGTCAGAGCCCTGGGCGCAGCCTGACAGCGTCACCGCCATAAACGATGCGCTTGCAATAAGAGTGTAAAATCTGTTCATAGTGCGTTATGATGTTGCAGCCTCGAGTTTGCGAAGCATCGAGAACATAACGATGCCCGAAATGAGGCAGAGCGCCATGAGTATGCTCCAGTTGACCCAAAGGGGAACGTTGTTCCAAAGCATCGAAGGAATTGAGCTGAGGTAATTGCCCACAGCGGTTGCTGCGAACCAGAGGCCCATCATCAGGCCCTTGTACTTCGGAGGAGCGACCTTGCTGACGAACGATATGCCCATAGGGCTGAGCAGCAGTTCGGCGAAGGTGAGGACCAGATATGTGCTTATAAGGTACATGGGAACCACGGGGTCGGGACTGACTCCGCCCACGCTTGCAAGTTCGTTGGGAGCGGGCTGGCCCTTCGAGGCGAAGAGCATGATGAAGTATCCGACGGCGGCAACGAACATTCCGAGACCGATTTTCTTGGGCGCCGAAGGCTCCTTGCCCTTGGCGGCGAGAGCTCCGAAGATGGCCATCGAAACGGGGGTGAGAGCCACTACGAAGAAGGGATTGAATTGCTGGAACTGCTGGGGAAGTATATGCACCGTGGCATCCATTCCGCTGTAGAGGGCGTATGCGCCGGCCCAGAGAGCGGCTGTCGCGATTCCGCAACCAAGCCGGCCCTTGCCCGATTCGCTCTGGAAGATTCCGAACAGTGTATAGATCGAGATGGCGATGAGCGCGAGCGGCCAGATGTTGAAGCCTATGCGCACGGGGCCGGAAACGCTTGTCTGCGTGTAGTCACGCGCAAAGTAGGTGAGCGAACTTCCGTTCTGATGGAAGGCCATCCAGAAGAAGATGACAACCGCGAATACCCAGCAGAGGGCGACGATGCGGTCGCGGGTTTGCTTCGGGGTGAGTTCGGGCGCGGCGGCACCTTCGGCAGCGGCCTGTTTGGTGTTCACGTCGGCGTGGCGGAACCAGGGCCTGCAGGCCAGATAGATGGCAATGCTGAAGATGAGCGAAACGCAGGCAACGGCAAAGCCCATATTGTAGGCAACGCTCAGCTGGTCGATGTATAGACGGCAGAATTCACCGGTTTCCATAGCGGCGGCATCGGCGCCCGGCATCATGGCCTGAAGGCCCTGGAGCACCGACGTGTCGGCAAGGGTACCGTTGAGATACTGGTGCGCAAGGGCGGGGATGTCGGCCTTGTAGATGAGGCCGGCCTTGGCCAGATGTCTGTTTGTCAGAGCCGTGGCGGCAGTAGGGGCGAACATCGAACCGAGGTTGATGGCCATATAGAAGAGGCTGAAGGCCGAGTCGCGCTTGGCGCTGTACCTGGGGTCGTCGTAGAGGTTGCCGACCATTACCTGGAGATTGCCCTTGAAGAGACCGGTTCCCACTGCGATGAGCAGCAGGGCGCCTATCATCAGGG
>JAZLKT010000102.1:0-20713 GCA_045597785.1 Candidatus Cryptobacteroides sp. | reverse complement strand
TAAGAACGGCGAGGCAGTTCTTGCTCCCGGCAACTATGCCGTAAACAGCACCAAGCAGGCTGGAACCATCCTTGCTTCTCCCGGACTTACAGGACAAAGTATCAATCCCTCTTTCATAGGGACTCTTGATGGTGCGTATATCGATGACATCTGGTTCCTCGTAGGAGGTTCGGCTACTGTTACCGATGACAAGGGTCAGCTTACAATTGCAATCGATGCCGTCAACTCTTATGGCAAGAGCGTAAAGATCAGCTTCAAGTATGGCGAAAAGGCCGGTGACGGCTGGGGCGAGTGGCAAGACTACGCACCTAAGGGTGATGCCACCGGATACTACTTGTTTACTCAGCTTGCAGAGGGTGTTAAGAGTGATATCCCCGTACAGATTAGGGTTGATACCGGCAATCCGGCACTTGCCCAGATAAAACTCGTCGGTTGGGCTTCAGACGTTTTCGTAGAAGGAGAGGGTCCTGACCTTGTTATTGATTGGAATATGGAAACCAATAAACTGCGTGTAAGTCCTCAGAGTACTGGTATTCATAATGCTTACTATGACGAGGATATTGTCATCACAGACTTTGGCTATGCTCTTAACGAATCATACCTGACCGCTTATCCTTGTTCATATAATCCTGAACTTGGCCGATTCAATGTTAACGTTTTTTATACGACTATTTCTTCTCTTGGAACAGGAAGTGGTTGGGGCTTCGGTGAAGAATATTTCCAGATGGACGGCTATAAGGATTATACCTTTGACGGATGGCTTAACGCCTTCAAGGAGAACGTATCTGCCGAGACTGCGGAACTTTCCTATGAGTGCTTCGAAGCCGGTGCTGACGTAGAGTACGGAATGCTCTATGCCCTTGCTACCGCCAGCCAGATTATTACAAACAAGAAGGTTGATGCCGAAAAGGTTGCTGCCATTCTTGCTGCTGCCGAGCCTTCACTTGAGTGGGGCGCAACATTCACACTTCCCGCCCCCGGAACTTATTACTTCATTGCCGGCTCTCTCGATGAAGATGGCGAGTACAGCGGCAATTTCGACTATGAGCAGTATGTGTTCGAATCGTCGAAGAACTGGAAGACCATCGGTATAGGTGAGTACACCGACGATCTTATTACCAGCTTCTACGACGTTGAATCGGTTACTTACGATGTCGAGATTCAGGAGAATCTTGCCAAGGCCGGTCTGTACCGCGTGAAGAACATGTTCGGTGCCGCATATCCTTACAACGATGATCCCATTTACTATCGTGAGGATACCTACGTTTACATCGACGCTACAAATCCCAATTCGGTTAAGCATTATTCCGCACTGCCTTCGTTTATCGGTCTTAACTGGGGCGATGGTGAACTTCAGTGGCAGGCATTTGAGGCCGGTTCACTTGTCGACAATGTCATAACCTTCCCGACAAGAGGTCTTGGTATCTTCGGCCCTGACGGAAGTGGCTATTATGCTAACCTCAACGGTCTATTCAAACTTGTCATCAAATATGACATTCCTCTTGCTTACGAAGTTTCAGGAAATGAGGCTATAGTTGTCGCTTCTGAGAATGAGTATGAGAATGAGGTTGTTATTCCCGAGGTTGCAACCATCGACGGTGTTGAGTATGCTGTTACCAAGATCGGTGTAAAGGCATTCGCTGCCCAGGCTGCTGTAACAAGCTTCTCTATCCCCGCAAGTGTTAACGAGATCGGTGCAAGTGCATTCAGCCTCTGCACTGGTATTCAGACCATCACTTGCGCAGCTACCGTTCCTCCTACCTGCGGTGCTACTGCATTCTACAAGATCAACCCTGCTGCCACCATCAAGGTTCCCGCAGACGCTGTTGACGCTTACAAGGCTGCTGACGGCTGGAAGATGTTCGCCAACATCGAGGCCATTGCCGCTGAGTAATCGCTACTTCCAATACACCAATGAGGTCGGCCTCCGTGCCGGCCTCATTTTTTTTTACGTTCTTCCCTGTAATCCCTTGCACATTTCGCGAGTTATCCCTGGAAAAATCGGCCGTGACCTTCCTTATGATAGCCCTATTTCTCCCACCAGTCGGGGTAAACGGGGTCTTTGATGCCTTTGCGGCGCTGCGTTGTGTAGTCTTTGAGGAGTTTGAATGCTTTGGGGCTCAGAACCAGCAGGGTGGCTAGGTTAAGCATTCCGCATAGTGCCATAAACAGGTCGGTGAATGCCCAGACTGTTTCGAGAGTCAGGCAGAATCCCAGCATACCGATGGCGATTACCGCGAGGCGCAGGGCCAGGATGGCGCCCTTGCTCTTCGTAAAGTAGCGAAGGTTCGCTTCGCCGTAATAGTAGTTGGCAACTATGGTGCTGAATGCGAAGAGGAACAGCGCTGCGGTAATGAAGAGGCTTCCGCTCGCGCCTATCTGGCTTTCGAGCGCCTGCTGGGTGAGTGCGATTCCGGTCAGACCGCCGTTGATGTCCACCCCGCTGAGAAGGATGATTAGCGCCGTGCAGGTGCATATCACCAGAGTGTCGATGAATACTCCTAGAGACTGTACGAGGCCCTGCTTGACCGGATGTGAAACCTGTGCTGTTGCGGCGGCGTTGGATGCTGAGCCGAGCCCGGCCTCGTTGCTGAAAAGTCCGCGCCTGATTCCCTGCATCACAGCGGCTCCGACCACGCCTCCCGCGGCCTGATTGATGCCGAACGCCGAGTCGAAGATGAGTTTGAACGCGGCCGGTACCGAGTTTATGTTAAGGGCAATGACTATGAGCGCGAGTATCAGGTACCCTATTGCCATAAAAGGGACGAGTATCGACGTGACTCTGGCTATTCGCTGAACTCCTCCGAGTATGATGACGGCATATACGGCTATCACTACAATGCCCACAATAACGTGATTCCATCCGAACTGGTTCTCGAATGCCGCACCTATGGTATTGCACTGCACGGACGAGAATCCGAACGCGAAGGTGAGGATTATTAGTATCGCCGAAATGCAGGCGAGCGCTTTTGACTTGAGACCCGATTCTATGTAATACGCCGGGCCGCCCACGAAGGCGCCATCGCTCCGGCGTTTGTAGAGCTGTGCGAGTGTGGCTTCGATGAAGCCTGTCGCTGCGCCAAGAAGTGCGGTAAGCCACATCCAGAACACAGCGCCCGGGCCGCCTATGGTTATGGCGAGCGCCACTCCTGCCAGGTTGCCTGTGCCCACGCGGCTGGCAAGCGAGATGGCGAATGCCTGGAACGACGAAACGTGTTTTCCCTCGGCCGGCCCGTCGTTGCTGCGGAAAAGCAGGCGGCAGCTGTCTTTCAGAAGGCGGAACTGCACCCCGCGCGTTCGTATCGTGAAATAGATTCCTCCGCTGATAAGCAGTATTATCAGCACATAGGCATATAGAAAGTTGTTTGCTGAGTCTAGTATTCTTTGCATTCTCCCGATTGATTATAGTCGCAAAGATACCGATTATTTTGCGCTTTCCGACAAAATTGCTATATTTGCATCCGTAGCGCGAGATAGAGGCCGGAAGGCTTCTATCTTTGCTTTTATAGAGAGTATGGATAAAGTAAAATTTGAAAGTGTGCTTGAGGCTGCCGCGAAGGAGCGGGGCTGCACGGTTGTCGATCTCGCGTGGGACGATGACGAAAACGTGTTCGAAGTGACTATGGACAAACCCGATGGTGTCGATCTCGAAGATTGCGAGTTCGTGCACAGGGCTCTGCTGGCCGCCTTCGACCGCAATGTTGAAGATTATTCACTCACCGTCGGTTCACTCGGACTCAGCCCCGAGCAGGCGGATGAACTTTTGAAAACAATAGAATAAACAAATAAAATGGAAAAAGAACAGGTAGTAACCCTCATTGACGCCTTCAAGGTGTTCAAAGAGGAAAAGAGCATCGACCGTCCGGTGATGATGGGCGTGCTCAAGGACGTATTTCTTACACAGATTGCAAAAACTTTCGGCAGCTCCGACAACTTCGACGTTATCGTGAATGTCGATAAGGGAACTTGCGAGATTTATCAGAACTTCGAGATCGTCGAAGAGGTCGAAGACCCCAATAGCCAGATGACTCTCGAGCAGGTTGCCGCAGACAGCGGTGATGACGATTACGAAATCGGTGACCAGTATACGAAGAAGCTCGACCTGAGCAGTTTCGGCCGCCGCGGCATCCTCAATATCCGCCAGAACCTCCAGGGCCGCATCATGGATATCGAGAAGGCCAACGTCTTCAAGAAATACTCCGAGAAAGTGGGCGAGATTTTCAATGGCGAAATCTACCAGACCTGGAGCAAGGAAGTGCTCATCCTCGACGAGGACGGCAACGAACTCCACATCCCCAAGAGCGAGCAGATTCCCGGCGAGCACTTCAAGAAGAACGACACCGTGCGCGCCGTCATCAAGAGCGTGGAGATGAAGAACAACACCACGCCGTATATCATCCTCAGCCGTACAAGCCCCGAATTCCTCGAGAGGCTCTTCGAGCAGGAAGTTCCCGAAATCGCCGACGGACTCATCACCATCAAGAAGGTGGTCCGTATTCCCGGCGAGAGGGCCAAGGTTGCCGTTGAGTCGTATGACGAGAGGGTAGACCCCATCGGAGCCTGCATCGGCGTCAAGGGTGGCCGTATCATGGGTATCGTCCGCGGGCTCCGCAACGAGAACATCGACGTCATCCAGTGGACCCAGAACAGTCAGCTCCTCATCCAGCGGGCTCTCAACCCCGCACGCGTGTCTTCAATAGATATGGGCGAGACCCCTGCCGACAAGGTGAAGGTATATATGCAGCCCGACGAGGTACGCAAGGGTATCGGCCGCGGCGGCTGCAACATCGCTCTTGCAGGTATGCTTGTTGACCGCGAAATTGAGGTTTGGCGTGAGGCTGTGGCCGGAGAGGACGAGGAGGACGACGTTGCACTCGACGAGTTCGCAAATGAAATCGACACCTGGATTATCGAGAAACTCAAGGGCATTGGTTGCGACACCGCCAAGGATGTCCTTGCTATCGCTCCCGCAGACATCGCCAAGAGGGCAGACCTCGAAGACGAGACAGTGGAAGAGATTCTTGGTATCCTCAAGGCAGAATTTGAAGATTAAGGTATGGCAGAAATCAGACTGAATAAAATAATGAGGCAGTTCAACATCGGCCTCGGCGATCTGGTGGGTTTCCTCCAGAAGCAGGGCGTCGATGTTGAGGAAAATCCGAATGCCAAGGTGGATGAGTCCTATATGGGCGCCATCGCCAAGGCTTTCGGTGGCGACCTCAAGGCAAAAGAGGCCGCCGAACAGGCAGATATCAAACTTTCGGAAATTCTCGAAAAGTCCGGTCGCAGGAAGAAGGAGGAAGATGAGGAACCCGAGGAGGTCATCACTATCAAGAGCAACACCCTCAGCTCGTCAAAACCCGTCGAAGAAAAGCCCGTCGCTGAAGCAAAGCCCTCAGTTGAGAGCGTGAAAGAGGAAACTCCCACGGCTCCGGCCAAGGCAGAACCCGCTCCGGCCGAGGCAGAGCCTGCAGTAATAGTTCCGGAACCCGAACCCGAGGTGAAGGTAGAGGCGGCTGAAAAACCCGCTGCTCCGGCAAAGGCTGAACCCGCCCCGGAACCCGAAGTGAAGGCTGAACCCGCTCCGAAGGCGGAGCCCGCCGCGAAAGCCCAGGAGCCCGCTCCTGAGACTCAGGGCGTTGCCGAACCGGCCCCTGCCGCGAAGCCTGATGACAGCAATTCGCTCAAGGTCGTAGGAAAGATTGACCTCAAGCAGTTCGAACGCAAGCCTGCTCAAAAGCAGCAGGGCAAGCGCGAACGCATCAACAAGCAGAAGGTCGATTTGGCCAAGGCCGGCGAGAGTGCCACCAACCAGCGCGGCAAGAACCAGCCTAACCAGCAGCAGAACTCCGGCAAGAAGAACCGCAAGGAGCGCGAGCGTTTCCGCCCGGCAATGACCGAAGCCGAGCAGGAAGCAATGCAGAAGGAAATCCAGAACACCATCAAGGAGACTTATGCCCGCATGAACGAGGGCAAGAAGAACAACTTCGGCGCTAAGTACCGCAAGGAGAAGCGTGAGGCCGCAGCGGCCAAATCTCAGGATGAGATGATGCAGATGGCTGCCGAGAGCCGCGTGCTCAAGGTTACTGAGTTCGTGGCCGTGAACGACCTCGCCACCCTTATGAACAACACTCCCGTAGTGAAGGTAATCGGCGCGTGCATGAGTCTCGGTCTGATGGTGTCAATCAACCAGAGGCTCGACGCCGAGGCCCTCGTGCTTGTAGCCGAGGAATTCGGCTACAAGGTCGAGTTCGTCACCGCCGAAATCTCCGAAGAAATTTCGGCCAATCAGGAAGAAGACCGCGAAGAGGACAAGGTTTCGCGACCTCCTATCATTACCGTTATGGGTCACGTCGATCACGGTAAGACTTCGCTTCTGGACTATATCCGCAAATCGAATGTAATCGCCGGTGAAGCGGGCGGTATCACCCAGCACATCGGTGCGTACAACGTTACGCTCGAGGACGGGCGACGCATCACCTTCCTCGATACCCCCGGACACGAAGCTTTCACCGCTATGCGTGCCCGTGGTGCCCAGCT
Source organism: Candidatus Cryptobacteroides sp. (assembly GCA_045597785.1). Classification (GTDB taxonomy): domain Bacteria; phylum Bacteroidota; class Bacteroidia; order Bacteroidales; family UBA932; genus Cryptobacteroides. Next base: position 14,173 of record JAZLKT010000102.1, on the reverse strand, counting down.
CACCGACCTTGCCATCATCATAGTTGCTGCCGATGACGCCGTGATGCCTCAGACAATCGAGGCTATCAACCACGCGCAGGCCGCTGGCGTTCCTATGGTATTTGCAATCAACAAGATAGACAAGCCCGGCGCAAACCCCGACACTATCCGTCGCCAGCTTTCCGAGATGAATATTCTGGTCGAGGACTGGGGAGGTAAGTATCAGTGCCAGGAGATATCGGCGAAGAAGGGTCTGAACGTTGAGAAACTTCTCGAAAAGGTGCTTCTCGAAACCGACCTGCTCGATCTCAAGGCCAATCCCAAGAAACTTGCCGTGGGCGCTGTCATCGAGTCTTCGCTCGACAAGGGCCGCGGCTACATTGCCAACCTGCTCGTCCAGGAAGGTACGCTGCACGTGGGCGACTGCATCCTCTGCGGTAGTTTCTATGGCAGGGTGAAGAGCATGTTCAACGAGCGCGGCGTCAAGATTACCGAGGCCGGCCCGGCTACGCCTGTCAGCATCCTCGGCCTGAGCGGTGCTCCCGCTGCGGGTGAGAAGTTCAACGTGATGGCCGACGAGAGGGAAGCCAAGAGCATAGCCAACAAGCGCGAGCAGCTTCTGCGCATCCAGGGTATCAAGACCCAGAAGCATATGACTCTCGAAGAGATAGGCCGCCGTATCGCAATCGGCAACTTCAAGGAACTCAACATCATCGTCAAGGGCGATGTGGACGGTTCCGTGGAGGCTCTGTCCGATTCGCTCATAAAGCTCAGTACCGATGAGGTTAAGGTAAATGTAATCCACAAGGCTGTGGGTGCCATCTCGGAAAGCGATATCCTGCTTGCCCAGGCTTCCGATGCCGTTATCGTGGGCTTCCAGGTGCGTCCTTCGCTCGATGCGCGTCGCGCAGCCGACAAGGAAGGTATCGAAATACGCCTCTACTCCGTCATCTACGACTGTATCAACGAGGTCAAGGACGGTATCGAAGGTATGCTCGTGCCCGAGAAGAAGGAAGAGATTATCTCTACGCCCGAAATCAAGCAGACTTTCAAGATCAGCAAGGTGGGCACCATCGCCGGATGTATCATCCGCGACGGAAAGATGACCTCGAAGGCTCAGGTACGCCTTATCCGCGACGGCATTGTCATCTATACAGGTGAACTCGGTTCGCTGCAGATTGGCAAGGACCAGGTGAAGGAGGTCGGTGCGGGCAAGGAATGCGGTATGAGCATTTCGGGCTACAATGACATCAAGGAGGGCGATACGATAGAGGCCTTCCAGATTGTCGAAATCAAGAGGACGCTGTAGTCTTGTACACTTTTAAGAAATTCATCAAGGATTGGATGCTGGTTCTCGCTATTGCGGCGGGAATCGGCATCTATCTTCTTTACAGGGCTCTGACCCCGCTGCATGTCGCCGGGTCGTTGCTGCTTGCCGTGTGTAAGGCGGTGCAGCCCGTGCTTCTGTTCGCGATGCTCTTTTTGAGCTTCTGCAAGATTGAACCGCATCAGATGCGTCCGCACAAGTGGATGCTGTGGCTGCTGATTGTGCAGATAGGCCTTTTCGGGGCTATCGCCGGGGTTGTTGTCATTGCGACGCGTTGCGGGGCGGCCTGGATTGACGCCGCGCGCATCCCGCTCGAGGCGGCGATGCTCTGCCTTGTTTGCCCTACGGCTACGGCCTGCGCCGTGGTGACGGGAAAGCTTGGTGGCAATATGGCTGCGGTGGTGACATATACCGTGCTCATCAATCTGGCCGTTGCCGTTGCCGTGCCGCTTGTCGTGCCGGTTCTTCATCCTATGGCCGGGCTTACTTTCGGCGCTGCCTTCGCGAGGATTCTTGCCAAGGTGTTCCCGCTGCTCATTATGCCGTGCCTGCTTGCATGGATGGTGCGTTATCTGCTCCCGGACCTGCATTCGTGGCTGCTCAGGCGTGCGCACTGGTCTTTTTACATCTGGACGGTGTCGCTGACGCTCGCCATCCTTATGAGCACGCGCGCAATTGTGCACAGCGGCAACGATTTCGTGCTGCTTGGCTTTATCGCCCTTTCTTCGCTCCTGGCCTGTGCCTTCCAGTTCGCGGCCGGGAAACTTATCGGTGCGCGCTACGGTTGCCGCATCTCGGCAGGCCAGGCACTCGGGCAGAAGAATACCGTCTTCGGGATCTGGATGGGTTACACCTTCCTTGATCCGGTAACCTCTGTGGCCGGAGGATTCTATTCGCTCTGGCACAATATCTACAATACCTGGCAACTTTATCGAAAACGCAAAGAAAACGAACGCAGGAATGGACTTGGATGAAAAATTCATGGGCGATGCCCTTCGCGAGGCTAAGCTCGCTCTCGATGCCGGCGAGGTGCCCATCGGTGCCGTGATCGTGAGCGGGGGAGCCGTGATAGGCCGCGGGCACAATATGACCGAACTGTTGCAGGATGCGACGGCTCACGCGGAGATGATTGCCATCACCGCAGCGACCGAGTCGGTGGGCGGCAAGTATCTTACCGATTGTACGCTTTATGTGACGGTCGAGCCCTGCCCGATGTGTGCTGCGGCTCTTTGCTGGTCGCAGATAAGCAGGATTGTGTACGGTGCGGCCGATCCCAAACGCGGCTATTCGCTCTATTCACCATCGCTCCTTCATCCGCGCACCCAGGTGCGTTCGGGCGTTCTCGAAGAGGATTGCTCGCGCCTGATGAGCGATTTTTTCGCTGCGCATCGCAAATAAGCGGAAATTTACTAAATTTGCCATCCGGAATTGAGGTATGGTGTAATGGTAGCACTACAGATTTTGGTTCTGCCTGCCCAGGTTCGAATCCTGGTACCTCAACAATTTTTTCTTGCCCGTCTATTGATATGGAAATCTTTGGTTGTGACTGGCATATCTGGATGACTCTGGTTGTCTTTGTCGCTATGTACATTACCCTGGCAAAGACAAAAATCCATTCCGACATAGTTTTTTTCGTTGTTGTCGTAATCTTGACTCTGAGCGGGTGTCTCAGTGTGAAAGATGTGCTGTCGGGCTTTGGCTCAGAGTCGGTCGTGGTGATGGGCGTGCTATATATAGTCATAGCTGGACTGGAAGCAACCGGGGCATTGAACTGGATTGCAAATCGTCTTCTTGGAACTCCGGCTTCGTACGTTTCTGCTCTGTTGAGGCTTATGCTGCCGGTTTCATTCCTCAGTGCCTTCATCAACAACCCAACGGTCGTGACCCTTTTCGGAAAGGTTTCAAAGATTTGGGACAAAACACTTAAAATCCCGTCATCCAAGTTGCTGATTCCTATCAGTTACGCTGCTACGCTAGGAGGTTCACTGACTATACTCGGGACAGCATCGAACCTTATTGTTGCCAACTTCTTCATTGAGGGAACTGGGGTCCACATCGGTTTATTCGACCCTTTCATCCCAGCTTTGGCTTGTCTCGTTGTGGGCTTTGGCCTGACGGTATTGCAGCGAAAATACTTGCCTGTGCGCAAGACCCCGGAGAATGAATTCGACCTTCAGGCAACAACAATGACTACTGAACTTACAGTGCCGTCCAGAAGCCATCTTATCGGCCTTTCGCTCGCCGAGTCCAACATTAAGATTCGCAATCAGGATTGTGACCTGATAGGCATCATACACTTCGACAGTGAGGTAGAGCATGTTGTCGGTGAAAGTGATGCCGAGTCCATATACCTTATGGGAGGGGATACGCTGGTGTTCACGGGCAAAAAGGAGAGCATACTTAACATTGCCAGGGCCTATGACCTGAATTACGGTATCGGAATAGGCAATGCCGAAGTAAAGCCGGGCCGGAAGGCGGTTTTCTCGTCGTTAATAATGCTGCTGATGATCGTATTACCGGCAGTCGGAGTCATACCTTTGATTTACAGTTGTTTCCTTGCCGCTGTGCTGATGCTGGTCACGAGGTGTTGTTCGGTTAAACAGGGCAAGAAAGCCATTAATTGGGATATCCTGGTAGTGTATGCCTGTTCCGTATCGATAGGTAACGCATTCTGCCATACGGGCATAGATAATATTGTTTCAGACCTGCTTTCGAAGTTGTGCGGCGGCAATGCACTCATAGCATTCATTACAATTTGCGCGTTCACCAACGTACTCACCGAATTCTTGAGCAATCCGATATGTGCTGCCGTCATCGCTCCGATAGGTGCCCAGATGGCAATTGACCTGGGAGCTAATCCCATCACGTTCTGCGTCGGAATATTGATTGCAGTGGCCTCCTGCTTCGCCACCCCGATCGGCTCTGTGACCAACCTTGTCGTATATACTCCCGGGGGCTACAGGTTCACAGATTTTACACGTATCGGTATCCCGATCAATCTGGCGGTTCTTGTTACGAACATTGCCGTGACGCTGCTGATATTCCCTTTGTAGTCTGCCAGGAAACCATCAGAGCCATTTTCGGCCGGGAGTTGAGCGGAATCGAACCGGACTAACTCGCCAGACCTTCACCCTCCCTTGGCTCGCTCTCGATCATCCGCGCACCCAGGTGCGCTCGGGCGTTCTCGAAGAGGATTGCTCGCGCCTGATGAGCGATTTTTTCGCTGCGCATCGCAAATAAGCGGAAATTTACTAAATTTGCTATCCGGAATTGAGGTATGGTGTAATTGTAGCACTATAGATTTTGGTTCTGCCTGCCCATGTTCGAATCCTGGTGCCTCAACAATTTTCAAAATACTGATACTTTCCGTTCAATATTTGACGGTATTGTATAAGTGTCTCGCAAATTTGTTCAATAGTGGATAACTTTAGAAAAATTAGTTATCTGCTATGAGCGATAAACCGTTGGTGATGACTGAACTGCCTCCGATTTCGGAGCAGGATACTTTCATCGTTTTCGAACGCAATAAAAAGGAATACGATTTTCCGCTGCACAGGCATTCTGCTTACGAAATCAATCTCGAGGTAGGTGCCGCCGGGGTGGAGCGTATCGTCGGGAGCAGTGTCTCTGAAATTGGAGACTACGATCTGGTGCTCCTTGGCGGAGGAATCCGACACGGGTGGTTCAATGGCAGTAAAAGCCGCGACAAGGCCGTCTATGAGGTTGCACTCCAGTTCTCCGATAAACTTTTCTCGGATTCGCTGCTCGGGCAGCGGCAGTTTTTTGCCATACGCGAAATGCTCAGGCAGTCGGCCAAGGGTATAGAGTTCGATGAGCCTACAGCCCGCGAGGCCGAGAAGATGATACGCGCTCTGATTGCCACAAAGGATTTCGACTCGATAATCCGTTTCCTTGAACTTCTGCATTTTCTTGCCGTCAGCGATTACAGGTGCATTGACGAGTCACGTTGCAAGGGCGAGAGCCGTTCCGACAGCACCGCGAAGATGATTTCGTATATCCAGCAGCATCATTTCGAGCCGCTGACTGTGAGCGGGATATCGGACTATCTGAACATGAGCCCGGCTTCGTTCAGCCGGCTTATCAGAAAGACAATAGGTAAGTCGTTCGTCGATTACCTGAACGATGTGCGCATTGCTGCTGTTATCAGGGACTTCGTCGATCAGCCCGACAGGAATATTTCTGAGATCGCCTTCTCGCACGGATTCAGGAATCTCTCGCATTTCAACAGGGTGTTCCGCGATAAGAAAGGCACTACTCCCAGGGTTTACAGGAACGAATATATGGCGAAGACAACGGTATTCTAGTTATGAAACATATTTGTTACGCGATTGCGGTTTTATTTGTGATTTCCTGCTCCGGAGCGTCTGGAACCGGGAATCAGGGTGGTATTGACGACGGAATCAAACCGGTCCTGACCGACCTTGACGCTACGCCGATGGCCCAGGCTCTGTATGAGAATATGTATGAGCTGATGGACAAGGGCACCATGTTCGGCGCCCAGATTCCGACGCTCTACGGGCTTGACAACAACCGTAAGTGGTATGCGGCTGAAGGGCAGTATGACTCCGACACGAAGTTCCTCGTCGGCTCGCATCCCGCCGTGTGCGGCTGGGAACTGAGCGGCATTGAGCTTGGCGCTGCGGTCAATATCGACGGGGAGGATTTCAACCAGATTCGCAAGCACATCATTGCCGCTTACGAACGCGGTGCGGTGAACACGCTTTCGTGGCACTGCGCGAATCCGGTAACCGGAGGCAATTCCTGGGATGGAACGCGCGCAGTGCATACTGTGCTTGAAGGCGGCGTAAACCACGACAAGTTCCTTGGCTGGCTTAACCGCGTGGCCGATTTCCTTTATTCGCTCAAGACGGAGGACGGTGCTCTGATTCCTGTCATCTTCCGGCCGTGGCACGAACATACCGGTGCCGGCTTCTGGTGGGGCAAGGGCAACTGCTCGCAGACCGAGTTCGTGGCCTTCTGGCAGATGACCGTCGAGTATATGCGCGGCGAAAAGGGCCTTCACAACCTCATCTGGGCCTATTCGCCCGATATGTGCCACATCTCTTCGCGTGCCGATTACCTTGAATACTGGCCAGGCGACGGCTTCGTGGACATCCTCGGCCTGGATGCGTACGACCGCGACGGGCAGGATTACGGCCACAAGGGACTGCAGCTCGTCCGGCTCGCCAATGTGATTGCCAAGGAGAAGGGCAAGTATTTCGCCCTGACCGAGACCGGCCTGGAGAGCAACAACCCCGAGCACAGCTCGTACAGCAACAAGAAGTGGTGGACCACCATGCTCTACCATATAATTAACGGGCAGAGGGTTGCTTTTGCGCTCGTGTGGCGCAACGGCGGCTTCCCGTCGGAGGGCAGCCATTATTTCAACGCATTCCGCGGCTGCTATACGGCAGATGACTTCGTGAAGTTTGCCACCAACGCTGACGTGCTTTTTGAAGACGATATTCCCGACCTGTACAGATGATGAAGGCTTTCGCACTCATATCGTCAGCCGTGCTGCTGTGCTCTTGCGCCCCGTCTTTCGATGGCGCCGGGGTCGGTGAAGTTCGGGCCTACATCTCTGCATCCTGGGACAGGACCGTGCGGCACAATACGGACGACGATGGCTCCCTCATAGGGCTTCCTTACGATTACACCGTGCCTTCGCCTGAAGGAATGTTTCAGGAAATGTATTACTGGGACACTTTCTTTACCAACGAGGGGCTTCTGGCTGACGGAAGGCTCGACCTCGCCCGTGGCAATGTGGACAATATGCTCGCGCTTGTGGAGAGGTTCGGATATATGCCCAACGGCACTCGCACCTGGTATCTGAACCGCTCGCAGCCGCCGTATCTGTCGATGATGGTGCGCAGTATCTACGAGCGTACCGGCGACCGCGACTGGCTTGCGTCGGCCTGTGAGACCCTTCTCAAGGAGTACGAATTCTGGCAGAATGAACGGCTTGCGCCCTGCGGGCTCAACCGCTACTGGAGTTCTACGCCTGACTGGCTTGTGGCGGAAATGGCCGTGACCGGTCCTTCCAGGATTGGAATGCAGTGCGATTCGCTCGATGCCGTGAAGATGCGCGCCCTTTCGTGCGACTTTATCGCCGAGGCCGAGTCGGGCTGGGATTTCAACCCGCGCTTCGAGCGCCGCTGCGGCGATTTCTGCCCGATAGACCTGAATTCGAACCTCTATGCCTACGAAAGCAACTTCGCGTTCTTTGCGCGCGAACTTTCACTTGCGGACGAACAGCTTTGGCTTGAACGCGCGCAGACGCGAAAGTCTCTGATCATAAAATACTGCTACGATGTGCGAAGCGGTCTTTTCTTCGATTACGATTATGTGAACGGCCGCCGGGGAAGCGTGCTGTCGGCCGCTGCCTTCTCGCCGCTTTTCGTCGGTTTGGCAGACCGGTCCCAGGCACGCAGGCTTGCGCGCAGGGCCCTTGCCGGACTCGAATATCCGTTCGGGCTATCAGTCTGCCCCGAGGGCGACTACGGCTTCAACTACCAGTGGTCTTATCCCAATGCCTGGCCTCCGACCACTTATATCGCCATTGACGGGCTGAGACGTTACGGACTGCAGCGCGACGCGCGCCGTCTTGCCGTTCAGTACGTGAATGCCATCTGCTCACTTTATGCACGCACGGGCAAGCTTTGGGAGAAATACAATGTGACCGACGGGTCCGATGACGTGAATAACGAATACGATATGCCGGAGATGCTCGGATGGACCGCCGGTACTTTCATATATGCTTCCGAATTTCTTTCGAAATAGTTCGATATGAAACACAATAAACTGATAACATTTGTTTTGTGCCTTGTCCCTGTGCTCGCCGGAGCACAGACGAGGCACGTTTCGGGCAGCGTGGCTGACCAGAGCTCGCAGCCTGTGGCGGGTGCCGGTGTGCTTACTTCGCAGAGCGGGCATTATGCTACGACCGACCTTGAGGGCTTCTTCGAAATCGATGCCCGTGTGGGCGAGGAGCTGAAAGTGGTGATGATAGGCTTCCGCGAGTACTCGTTCACGGTTTCGGCGGCCACTTCGCATGTTGACATTGTGCTCGAAGACGACTTCGAGATGCTCGAGGACGTTGTGGTCGTGGGTTATGGCTCAGTCAAGAAAAGCGACCTTACCGGTTCGGTGGCTTCGGTGAAGATGTCTTCGATTGCCGATATCCCGGCCGTGTCTGTGGACGGCCTGCTGCAGGGACGGGCGGCCGGTCTGCAGGTGATGAACACCTCGCAGGATCCCGGCTCCACTGCAACGATACGAATCAGGGGTAATTCCTCTATCAATGGCTCGAATGCGCCTCTCGTGGTCGTGAACGGATTCCCGATGGGCGATGCCGGTGCATTGACATCGATCAACCCCGGTGACATTGAATCGGTCGAAGTGCTCAAGGATGCTTCGGCTTCGGCAATCTACGGAAGCCGCGGTGCCAACGGCGTCATCCTCGTTACTACGAAGAATGCAAGGGACGGGCAGACCGACGTGTCGGTGAAGCATCAGACCGTCATCTCTCAGCTTTCGGACAGGGTTGACATCTGGTACGACCCTATGCTTATGGCACAGGTCTCCAACGAAGAGCAGGTCAACGCCGGCCTGACTCCCGTTTACATAGGCCAGACCCTCGGCGGTATCTATTACCCCTCGCTTATGGAGATACAGAGCGGGGCCTGGGCCAATACCGATTGGGTTGACCTCTGCCTGCGCACGCCGGTGACCAATACCACCACCGTTTCCATCAACAGCGCCAATTCCAAGTCGTCTTTCAATCTTGGCGTCAACTATTACAACGACAATGGTATCTACCGGAATGACGACTATTCGAAGCTGAATGCCAACCTTGGCTACAACTACAAGCTGCTGGATAATCTGACTGTCTCGACATACAGCGTGTTCTCCGTGACCGACCGTGATGTCTGCAATGGCCTCGAGTACGGTCGAAACCCTCTCTGGCCCGTCTATGACGAGAACGGAAATCCCTGGCTCGCAGGCCCTACCGACTTCAGCCACCCTCTCATAAGGATGAGGGACATCTCCAACGACACGAAGGGACGCGATATCCTCAATTCCGCTTCGGTGGAATGGAAGGCCCTGGACGGCCTTGTATTCAAGACACAGTTCGATTACCGCTATACTACGGCAACACAGGACGTTTATGAGGCCACGACGACCTCGCAGGACGCTTTCGACAACCACGGTATTGCCAAGATCAATATGTCGGAGTCGCACGACCTGCTTTCGGAGACATATCTTACCTGGACGCATACCTTTGCGGACGAGCACGCGCTCAGCCTTATGGCCGGCCATTCGTACAACTATCAGATGGGCCGCGGGCTTTACACCACCGCGCGCGGGTTCGTGAACGACAACCTCGGCAACCAGAATATGAACGCCAGCGACCCCGAACTGCGCCAGATATACAACGACGGTTACTATGAGAGCAAACTTCTCTCGTTCTATACACGTGCCGGATATACTCTGCGCGACAAGTATCTCTTCACTTTCACGATGCGCGCCGACGGTTCGACCAAGTTCGGCGAACATAACAAGTGGGGCTTTTTCCCGTCGGGTGCCGCCAGCTGGAAGATGCACAAGGAAGACTGGCTCGCCGACGTTGCGTGGCTGAGCGAACTTAAACTAAGGGCCAGTTACGGACAGTCCGGCAATCAGGGAATCAACAGTTATCAGACCCTCGACCGTTACGGAATGGAGAAATTCTGGTACAACGGAGCCTGGCAGACCATCATCGGGCCCGGGTACGAAGTGGGCAGGACTGGTGCCAACGACAGGTATTTCGTCTGGGGAGGCATCTCGAATCCCGACCTGAAGTGGGAGACCACCAGCCAGTTCGATGCCGGCATCGATTTCGCCGCATTCGACCGCAGGCTGCGCTTCACGGCCGATTGGTACTACAAGCTGACAACCGACCTGCTTCGCGAGAAATATCTGCCTCTCTCGTCCAGCTACGATAAGATATGGGTCAACGACGGAAGCATCCTGAACCGCGGCTTCGAGTTCTCGATAGAAGGGGACATTATTGCGGAGCGCGACTTCCAGTTTACCGCGGGCCTGATTCTCTCGCGCAACCGCAATAAGGTCGTGAGTCTCGGGGATGCCATAACCAGCGGCCTCTCGCAGGATGAACGTACCGGGATGCTCTATGAAGTGAGCGGTGCGGCCATATCGATGTTTAACCAGAATGCCAGCGTGCTTGCCGTAGGCCAGCCTATGAACGTGTTCTACGGTTACAAGGTGGACGGCATAATCCAGGAGGATGACGACCCGGGATTCATCGATTCGAACGCTCTGCTCGACAAACCCGGCGAACTGAAGTATGTCGATTTGGACGGCGATTACGAAATTACATCGCGCGACCGCAGCGTCATAGGCGATCCGAACCCCGATTTTACGGCAAGTCTAAACCTTTCGCTACGCTGGAAGGGCTTCGATGCCTCGATGTTCTTCTACGGAGTGTACGGCAATGACGTTCTCTACAACGGCTATACCTTCAGTCCCAGGGTCAAGGCAAAACGCTGGACTCCGGACAATCCGACCAATGACTTCCCCCGGCTCAACAGCTCAAGGCAGTATTATCTGTCCGATTACTTTATCCAGGATGGCTCGTATCTGAGGCTTCAGAACGTGAACCTCGGCTATACATTCGACATAGGGCGCAAGTACCTCAAGTCTGTGCGTGCCATGGTCAATCTTGACAACCTGTTCACGCTCAGCCGCTTCGACGGTTACGACCCCGAGGTCGGGCTCGACGGCATATACTGGGGAGGATATCCCAAGTTCCGCAAATACACCCTTGGTGTTGAAATCAATTTCTAGGAGGGCTCGCAAATGAAAACAGAAAAAATAATAGCAGCTTTGATGCTTTCGGCCGTTCTCGGCGGATGTTCCCTCAAGGAAGAACCGTACGGATTCTATTCGAGCAACAACTTCTACAACAGCGAAGCCGATGCCGAATCGGCGCTGATGTATGCCTATAATGCACTGAATTATCTGGAGTACCTGAGGGCTATCTGGTATATCGGCGATATCCCCACCGAAACGATGTACCCCAAGTCGGAGGAGCCGGGCGATATCCATATGCTCGAAAACTGGACCGTTACTCCGACGACGGAGCTCACCTGGTACTATTTCAAATACTGCTACATAGGCATCAACCGGGCCAATATGGTCATCAAGCAGGTGGCCGGCAGCAATCTTGATGCGGCATTCATAGACAAGATGGTGGGAGAGGCCAAGTTCCTCCGCGCCTGGAGCTACTTCAATCTTGTGCGTACCTACGGAGTCTGCCCGATTACCACCGAGCCTATCGTGACGCTCGAGCAGACGACTCCTAAACTCGCCGAATCGACCGAGGCTCTGTGGAATCTGATAATATCCGACCTCGAGGATGCCGACGAGCGTCTCCTGGTGAACAAGTCCTTCGGCCGTGTGGACAAGGTGGCCGCGGAGGCCCTTCTTTCGAAGGTATGGCTCACGATTGCCTCGGCCAAGCAGCACAAGGAGTTCAAATACGAAGAGCTCAGCTTCGATGTCGGGGAGTCCTATGCGAAGGCCGCTGCCTACGCAAGGAAGGTGGTGAATGACTATCCCGGCGTTTACGGCTTCGATGATGACTTGAAGCATATCTACGATGTCACGGCGCCTGACGGGCCCGAGCACATCTTCATTATGTCTACGGACCGCAGCGGTACGCACGAAGGTATGTACACGAAGATTCCGCTTCAGTTCCTGCCTAACAACAGCTCCGTGCCCATCTATATCAAATATGGCGACGGAAGCCTGCAGAAGGCCAATGGAAACGGCTGGGGCGTGTTCATAGTTGACGAGGATTTCCTCGAAACCTTTATGACTATTGACAAGAGGCGCACCGAACTTATCCACCGCCAGTTCTACGACCAGTACGGTTCCGAGATAACTCTGCCAGCCCAGGGCAAGTACTATTCGGCAAAATATGTCGATCCCGACTTCATAGGCGAAAGGACGAGCGCCAGACCTTATCTGCTGCGCTTCTCCGACATCGCCCTTGTCCTTGCCGAAGCTGCCGGCCCCGAAGAGGGCTATCCGCTTGTGAACCGCATACGCCAGCGTGCCGGTATTCCAGACCTTACGCCGGGTCTCGAACTCGAAGCCTTCCGCACCGAAGTTATCAAAGAGCGCGCCCACGAGCTCGCATTTGAAGGAAACAGGCTCTTCGACCTCAAGCGTACGGCCTCGGTGACCAGTACCGTTCCGCAGGCATCGAAGATGTCCGAAAGGGATGCGGCCTACTATCCCATCCCCCAGAGGGAAGTGGACCTTAACTATAATGTGCCTTCATCAGACAATAACTGATTATGAAAATTTTTGGATATATACTTGCCGCTGTGGCACTTGCATCGCTTTGCAGCTGCCACAAGACGATAGACAAACAGCTGCCGTGCAATGAACTTTCGCTGCTGGAACTGCGTATCAAGGGCCAGATGGGAACAGCTCATATCGAGCGAAACGGGTCGGAGGCCAGTGCGACGGTTTACGTGATGGCGGGCGATGACTATTCGTATTCGGCCGTCGAGGTTGAGGGGATAGTGGTGTCGCGTTATGCCAAGGCCAGCGTAAAGACCGGGCAGACCCTTGACTTCAACAATCCCGAGCATAAGGCGAAGATAACCGTCACTTCCGAATCCGGCCATACCCTCGACTGGTGGATATACATAGAGCAGTATGACGCATTCTATGTTGGCCGCTGGAAGATTACCGAAATCAAGCTGGCCTGCAATCAGCGGGTGGCAGGCTGCGGAGACGGTTCGTGGACCACACAACTCAGCGCAAGCGAGTTCGGCACTTTCGGAAAGACAGAGTACGATAACATTATCACCATCACCATGGATGATGAGATGAAGGGCAACAACCTTGCCGGAACCATAACCAATGATGCCGGCAACGACGGAGGATATGCCGACTTCTTCATCGTCCTTTCGCCTTACAGCAAGGAAGAACCTCTGGATATGAATCCGCGCCTGAGGCATCTGCTGCCAGCCGGCACCGCCTCCTGGGAGCTGGATCTCACCACGAACCAGATGTATATCACCAAGGACAACATTACCTCGACCATGACCTTCGGAACCGATGAGTACGGCAACACGCTCTTCCGCTTCATCCTTCCGAGCGCTGCGGGGGAGCCTTCGGTCAACGGAACGCACGACAATATGTGGCGCAGTTCGACGGAACTCTTCTATGTCGTGAGCAAGCTCAAATAAGACTGATATGAAGTTTTCTGCCGTCATTGTCTGCGCGTTTGCTTCCCTTGCCGCCGTTTCCTGCGGTCGGGGTGCGGCTCATCCTCTGACCGACCCGGATGCGACGCGCGAGACCATTGCGCTGTACGACAAACTGTTCGTTTTGCAGGAGACCGGCATTATGTTCGGGGCCCAGTGCCCCACGCTTTACGGTCTGGACAGCAACATGCACTGGACTGCCGCTCCGCACGAGTACGACAGGTCCGATACCAAGCTTCTTGCCGGCAGCAATCCGGCTGTGTGCGGGTGGGAGCTCGGCGGCCTCGAGTACGGGCACGCTGCCAACCTGGACGGAGACGATTTCGATGTGATGCGCGAACATATCATCGCGGCGTACGGCAGGGGAGCGGTGAACACAATTTCGTGGCACTGCGCGAACCCCGTGACCGACGGTAGCGCCTGGGACAGCACTCCGGCCGTGGCGACGATACTCGAAGGCGGTGTCAATCACGACAAGTTCGTGGCGTGGATGGACCGCATTGCCGATTTCCTCGCTTCGCTGCGTACCGACGACGGTACGATGGTGCCCGTAATCTTCCGC
>JAZLKT010000101.1:0-3421 GCA_045597785.1 Candidatus Cryptobacteroides sp. | reverse complement strand
GCGGCGCTCGGAGGCAGAATAACAACAAAAAGAGAGTGACCTCTAAGTCCTATTGGACTTTTTAGTCACCCTCTTTGTAAAGTATTGATTTCAATGCAAAATTGCTTGATAATCCCCTAGTATTCCTCCTCGTTGAAGAAGAAGTCTTCTTTGGTGGGGTAGTCGGGCCAGATGTCTTCGATGGTCTCGTATATCTCGCCGTCGTCATCGAGTTCGTCAAGGTTCTCGATTACTTCCTGAGGCGCTCCGGAGCGGTTGGCGTAGTCAAGAAGTTCATCTTTTGTTGCGGGCCACGGAGCGTCGTCCAAATGACCGGCCAGTTCAAGTGTCCAAAACATATCTTTAAAATTTCTCTTCGGTTTGAGGGCGCAAAGATATGAATATTTTAATTAATTTTGCAACAGCTATGTACAAAAGGGAAGATTTATATCAAATTGATGAAACACAGGCTATTGCAAGCCATGTTGAGGCTATTTTGAAACTGCTCGGAGAGGACCCTTCCCGCGAAGGTTTGCAAAAGACTCCCGAGCGCGTTGCAAAGGCTCTCCAATACCTGACCAAAGGGAATGAGGAAAACGGCGTGGAGATTATCCGGCAGGCCATTTTCGATGAAGAATACCAGCAGATGGTCCTTGTGAAGGACATCGAACTTTTCAGCACTTGCGAGCATCATATGCTGCCTTTCATAGGCAAGTGCCACGTGGCATACATCCCCAACGGCAGGATCACCGGCCTGAGCAAGATCGCACGCGTCGTTGAAACCTACGCGCGCCGGCTCCAGGTTCAGGAACGCCTGACCGTGCAGATACGCGACTGTATCCAGGAGGCCCTTCATCCGCTGGGCGTGGCGGTCGTGATAGAGGCCAGCCATACCTGTATGCAGATACGCGGGGTGGAGAAGTCGAACGCCATCACAACGACATCGGCATTCAGCGGCGCATTCCTGAACTCGGCGAAAACACGCTCCGAATTCCTCGAACTCATAAAACATCAGTAGGACGGGCACGGTCTGCGTTGAAAAGCGACATTGACTTATGGATAAGATACTTGCACTGGCAATAGCACTCTTTGCCGCCCTCGTTGGCTGGGCAATAGGCCGATTTGTCTCGCACTCGCGCCGTGCTTCGCGCGAAATTCAGCGACTCCGGAACGCATCCGTCGAACGCGAGGGCGCTCTGAAGGCCGAATTCGCCGTCCGCGAGGGCGAACTTAGGGCCGGGCTCGCATCGCGTGAGGCCGAGTTGAAGGCATTGCGCGAAACCGCGGCACAGGCCCGCGAGGACTATCAGAACAACATTTCCGCCCTCCGCATCGAGATGAAAGCCGAGAGCGAGAAGCGCGTCGCCGAGCTCAAAGCCGAGCACGAACGCAGCATAGCGGAACTCAAAGCCGAGCACGCGCGCAACATCGAAGCACTCAAGGCCGAGCACGAACGCACGCTCGGTGCGCAGATAGAGGCCATCCGCACGCAGATGCAGGCCGAGAACGCCAGGATTCAGAAAGAGCGTGAGGAATCTCTCAAGAAAGAAGCCTCCGAAACGTTCCGTACCATCGCCGGGTCGCTGGGCGAAGACATAAAGAAGATGGCCGAAAGCTTCGACGCCCACAAGAAAGAGACGGCCGAAAGCGCATCCTCCATAAAGACGAAGTTCGAAGAGACGGCCCGCAGCCTCATCCTCCAGACCGATGCCGTCAGCAAAGGTGCCGAACAACTGGCAAGCGCCCTGCGCGGGCAGAACAAGATGCAGGGATGCTGGGGCGAAACCATCCTCGAAAATATCTTTGTGCAGGAAGGGCTTGAGGAAGGGCGCGACTTCGACCGCGAAGTCACCCTTCGCGACGCGTCAGGCAACATCGTGCACAACGTCGACTCCGGCAGCCGCATGAGGCCCGACTTTATCCTCCATTACCCGGACGAAACCGATGTGATAGTCGATTCGAAAGTGTCGCTCTCGGCACTGTCTGACTACTACGCAGCGCAGAGCGACGAGGCTCGCGACGAAGCGGCCCGCCGCAACCTGAAGAGCGTGCTCGACCATATCAAGGAACTTACCACAAAAGAATATCAGCGCCACGCAAAATCGGGCCGAAAAACTTTGGACTACGTAGTGATGTTCATCCCGAACTACGGGGCGCTTCAGCTGGCGAAAAGCCTGCAACCCAACATCTTCGCCGAAGCCTTCAAGCAGAACGTCCTGCTGACCACTGAAGAAACGATTATGCCGTTCCTGCGCATCATCCGCACGGCATGGACCAATCAGGAGCAGATAAACAATCTGAACGCCATCGTGGGCCAGGCGCAGCTGATGGTGGAGAGAGTGGCCGATTTCTGCTCGGCCAACGAAACGGTCGGCAAGAAACTGCGCGAGGCTCTCGAAACTCACGAAAAAGCTTCGAAGAAACTCGAGGCCGGCGGCCAGAGCATTCTGCACTCCGCCCACGAAGTGATCGGCCTGGGCGTTCCCACCCGCAAGGCCCTCCCGCCAGAGAAGGAATAGAATAGCAGTTTAGAAGGAAAAATATGTTGAAAACAGTACGTATCGCGCTCTTAGCGGCGCTTCTGAGCTTTGCCGGTATAGTTTCGTCTGCACAGACGGCGGATGAGATGCCAGTCACGCGCGATCTTTCGAGTGTCGTGGAACTCGGCCGCATCCCTGTGTATTTCGATCACGGCAGCCTGCAGGTCAAGCCTCTTGAGGCCGATGAAATCCGCGAAATCATCCGCCTGCTCGACGAACACAAAGATTATATGATAGAACTTTACGGCTGGTGCAGCCCGGCGAGCTCGGACAAAGTCAACGAATACCGCTCGTTTTACCGTGCGAATGCGGTAGGGGAGTATCTTGTGAAAAACGGACTGGACGGGCGCAGGATAATCGATATCGACGGCATGGGCACCGACAAAAGCGTGACAAGCAAGGATATGTACGACTCGGCAAGGAGGGTTGACATAGTGATTGTCCGTTTCAAGTATGACTGACACAAAGAATTGTTTTGTGAAAAATTATTCCTATATTTGTGACCTGTTGCAAGAATTTATAAGTAATAAACTCATAAACAATTATGAAAATCAAAGCTTTAGTAATTGCGCTTTCTCTTGTATGCGGAGTTAACGCATTTGCCCAGGAAACCTGCTGCTGCGGTGATGGAAACTGCACTCAGGAGGCTTCCAAGGGTCCTTTCCTTACCAATTCATTTGGTAGCAACTGGTTTATCGGCGGTGGCGTCGGTGGCTCGTTCATCCTTGACGGCCCTTGGAGCGATCCCAATATCGGTTGCGGTCTCATCCTCGACATCAACGGAGGAACGTGGCTAGATCCTATGTGGGGAATCCGTACCGGCGTTAAGGGTCTCGGCGCTACACATCGCGCAAACGGTGTCAACGATCCCTTCAACTTCATATACGTTCACGGTGACGTTA
>JAZLKT010000100.1:0-17342 GCA_045597785.1 Candidatus Cryptobacteroides sp. | reverse complement strand
TGTTCCAAAAACTTTGTACTCCCGAAACCGGACTTTTCATCCAGTCATCCAAATATGTTTACTCTTATCTTTTGGATGAACTGAACACTCCATCTGGGGAGGTCAATGGGGAGATCTAAACTAAACAATAATATCCTTTCTAATTACACTTGCACGTTCCGGAAAGATATGCCATATTTGTCGGTGAAAGAGACGAAGTTCATTGACATACAGACAATTACGCCGGGCCGTTGTGGTTGCTTCGAGTGAAGTCGACATCTACGAGACATCGCGTCGACTCATTTGAATAACCACTGTGTGACCTACTGTTTATTTTGGCTTTTCCGAGAAGACTGATTAAAGGGTGTAACTCTTTGACTACTAAAGAGACATTAGAATGTCATAGAGGCGACAATTCGGGCTGGGCTCAGAACTCCGATGCTCCGCGCTGCGAAGCTTTGCTTTCATTTCCGAGGGGCTCCGCCCCAAACCCCCGGCCGGTCCTGCCCTCATCGGCACGCACAACGCTCTGTGACCACATAGTTTTCCCGATGGTCCGAAATAGCCCGTTTGCTTGTCGGCAACAGGTGCGGCGGTGTCGGATCCTGCGGCTACTGCTGGTCTTCTTCACCGGATACGGACTGTCCGGAAAGACAGATTGACCAATCCGTTTTTTATTTACAGGTTGGTCACGGTCGCATTTTCTTCTCCATTGATAATCAGACTCTTATAAATAGATAGCGTGTCCAACCCGTATTAATTTTACAGATTGGTCACGGTTTTAGCAGTCTTCAGGGCTCAACTTGGAGGAGTATCCGATGTCAAATGCAGAATATCTATGCCTGAACACAGGGTTTCCCTCTTGACACGCCGACCGCGCCGCAGGAGCGGCGTTTTGCAGACCTTCCGCATTTTCCTTTGCACATTTCACGAATCATTCGCGTCCGTACAAAGTCTATTTTTGGTTATTAGGCTGATAATGGCTAACTTGCAGTGGTTTTAACTATCGCCCAGCGGCGTAATAACACCTTTAGCTTATGAAAAAATCGATTCTTCGCGCGGTTCTGCCGGTGGCAGCCTTGTTTTTCCTTGCGTATTCTTGCGACCCTTCCGGTCAGGAACCGGAACCCATAGTGAATGATGCTGGAATAACAATTCTCGAGGCCGCTGAGGTGAATTCCAATTCGGCAGTTCTGAAACTGTCTTTCAAAGCCAGCTCTACTCCCAGCCGCGTTTCACTCTCTTTCCGCTGCGCCTGCGTGGATATTGCATCATACGCCCAAGCCTCAGGCCTTGAGGCGGACGCGATAATTGCCGCACTCTCGGAAAGCGGCATCGAAGGAACTCTGGACTTTTCCGCCGCCCCTTCCATCACCGCCACGTTCCGCGGACTCAGTAGCGATACACAGTATCTGGCCGCAGCTGTCGTAAGCTACGGACCCCTCAACATTTATAGCAACGTCTTCGAATTCAGAACCACGGAAGGCGGAGACGGACCTTCGGGAGACGAGCCGGATAACGATGCCCCCGCATCGTGGGAAATGCCGCCGGCAATAGACTTGGGACTCCCCAGTGGAAAGGGCTGGGCCGCCTTCGACCTTGGCGCGGGCACGCTTGCCGATTACGGCAATTACTTTGCTTGGGGCGAAACTGCTCCGAAGCCGATAGACCAATTCATCTGGAGCAATTACAAATGGTGTCAGGGAACGCAAAGTTCTTTGACAAAATACTGCCACGACGGCAACTTCGGCTATAACGGTTTCTTTGATGACCTGACGGCTCTTGATCCCCAGGACGATGCCGCAAGCGTTCTTCTGAACGAAGACTGGAGCATTCCCACCTGTCAGGACTTCGAGGAACTGATGTCGTTCTGCGACTACCGAAAAGGCGAAGTAAATGGCGTCCTTGGAATGATATTCACAAGCCGGATCAACGGAAACGCCATCTTCTTCCCTCTCGGAGGATTTGTTGAAGACGGGGTCCTTCGCGCGTTCAAGAAAGAAGGCTTGTGGTGGTGCAACTCGTTCTATAACTTCGATGTCATAGGTAATGGCCCTTACACTGCTTTCGTTGCCACCGTGCCCGGAGACTATGACGACATATTCTATCCCAATGACGGTTGTAGTCGCAGTTACGGGGTCAATATCCGCCCTGTCTGCTCAAAGCCTGCCGACTATCCGGCCAGCAACACCGTAGAAAGCATTGAGTTCAACGAGTTCTCCGCTTCGATGTGTGTGGGCGAGTTTATGACTCTTAAAGTAACCATCGGCCCGGTCAGCGCATCCCTGACACCTATCGTGTGGGAGAGCAGCAACTCCGCTGTCGCAAGTGTCGAGTACGGTAAGATAACCGCACTCGCCGAGGGTACAGCGACAATCACGGCAACTGCCGGTGGGAAGAGCGCGACTTGCGAACTGACCGTAAGTCCGTCGAAGGTCTGCACTACACAGGCAGTCGATCTCGGCCTCAGCGTCAAGTGGGCAGGATGGAATATCGGTGCCGCCGAGCCTCAGGAGTACGGCAAGTTCTTCGCCTGGGGTGAGACAACGGCCTGGGCTCTCGGCTGGTCCGGGGTAGCCAGCTACCGTTTCTACGACAGCAATTCTCCTGCCTCATCTCCGAAATTCACCAAATACGTCACGTCCGATGCATATGCCACAGACTCGCAGTATGTTGATGGTCTCAGCAAGCTTCTTCCCGAGGATGACGCCGCTACCGCGGCCTGGGGAGAAGATTGGAGAATGCCTACCGACGAAGAGAAGACCGAGTTCCTCGCGAATACAACCCACGAACGCTACGAGTACAAGGGCATCAAGGGATATCTGTTCACAAGCGTGAAGAACGGCAACGCAATTTTCCTTCCCTGCACGGGAATGAAGATACAGGGCAGTAACCCCGCCGAAGAAGAGTATCTGTGCGGATTCTGGACCTCGAGCCTCAACAGCGACAACTCTATGGCATATATCGCCTGCAACAAGGTTGAAGGGACTGGCGTACTGCCGGATTCAGGCTTCGAAATGGATCCCACGGCACAGAGCTGGCATCTCAGTCAATACCGCTGGTACGGCCTTCCGGTCAGGGCCGTGACTTCCAAATAGATTATAGCACATTAAAAGCTGGCACAGGCGCGAATTATTTGCGTCTGTGCCAACTTTTTCGATATTAAATAGGGATTCGATTATGCGCCGTGCCTGCGGGCATTCTGGGGATTGAATGCAGGGCGGTTGCCGTCGAAGTGTCCGCAATTGGGTTTGACCTGAGGGTGGTTGCCGTGGTGTATTCCGGCCTGGCCGGCGTGCATTTCTTTTTCCAGTTCATAAACTTTGCAAACCTGCTTGGGAGAAAGAACCGTGGTGAATTTACCGTAGTAATCTTCGCGGAGGTCGAGCATTGCGCGTTTGCGTGCAAAATCGTTCTTGACACGCGCGTCAACGTCTTCATTTGAAACGAGGGCTGATTTCTTCTCGGCGCATTTGCCTTCGAATTTGAATTTTTCGGCTACGGCCTTGCGGTCGAGGATATAGGTCTTGTAGATAGGAACGAACTGTGCCGCGTCGGCATCGCTGAGCATAAGCTGATTGGCCATTTTTTCGGCGCGGAACTGTGCGCGCTGTTCGGGAGTGAATTCCGGGCGCTTCTTTGCGTCCTGTGCAAAGCTTGCGGTAGAGAGGGCGAGGAGCGCCGCGCAGAGTGTGAGGATCTTTTTCATGGTGGTGATATTTTGATTGTTGAACATTCCGGGGGACCCATAATACAAGCGGTGTGCCAAAACCTCGAAACCGTTGTCTGCGGCCCTGAAGGGGACGGGTTGCAGGGCTGTGCGAAAATGATGGAAAGTGTTGCAAATAATCAAATTATTCGTACCTTTGCGGTCCTGTCCTCGAGTAGGGCAGAAATGGTAATTATTAATTTATTAAAACAGATTCACAATGGCTGTTAAAATTCGTCTTCAGCGCCACGGTAAGAAGAATTTCGCATTCTTCCACATTGTAGTGGCCGACACTCGCTCACCTCGCGACGGTCGTTACATCGAGCAGATCGGCTCGTACAATCCCAACACCAACCCTGCCACCATCGTGCTCGATTTCGATCGCGCTCTCGCTTGGCTCAAGGTAGGTGCAGAACCTTCACTCGTTTGCCGCAGGATCCTCTCTTATGAGGGTGTCCTTCTTCGCAACCACCTCGACGGTGGCGTTGCAAAGGGTGCGCTCACTCAGGAAGCCGCCGATGCAAAATGGAACGCCTGGAAAGAGCAGCGTGACGCCAAGGTTGACGCCAAGGTAAACGGCATCAAGAACGACGCCATCGCAAAGGCAAAAGCTGCAAAAGCAGAAGAGGCCAAAGTTAACGAAGCACGCATCGAGGCTCTCGCCAAGAAGGCTGAGGAACCCGCTGCCGCCGAGGCTGCCGCTGAAGAAGCCGCTGCCGAGGAGACTCCCGCCGAGGAGGCTTAATGCTCCGCATAGCGAAAGTTCTCAAATCGAACGGCATCGAAGGAGGCCTGCTCGTAAGTGCGCCCGAATTCGACCTTTCGGAAATCAAGGAACCGGTATTCATCAGTTTTGATGGATTGCCGGTTCCCTTTTTCATTGAAAGCTGCTCACCCCACGGCAGTAACAAGTATGTTATCCGCATCACGGATGTTAAGAATCTCGCCGACGCCGAGGAAATGGTTGGCCGCGATATCTGCATAGAGGGCGAGGAGGAATGCGATGCCGACGGAACGCCCGATTTCACCGGCTGGACCATTCTCTGCGGCCGCAGGAAGGTGGGCTCCGTTACCGGCTTCGAGCCCATCCCCGGCAATCTGTGCCTGTATGTCGAGACGAAGGACGGAGAAAGGATGATTCCCCTTCACGAGGACTTCATCGTAAGTGCCGACCCGCAGAAGAAAACCCTCTGCCTCAATCTTCCGGAAGGGCTGCTATAGGCAAGAGTTGCGGCCCGGCGGATGGCTGGACAGGTTCGAGCCCGGCAACTGGCGGTCCGGACGAGTCTAGATTCCCCGGCGGTTGTAATAGACCCTCAGCACGTAGAAATAATAAATCACCATTATCCAACTAAGCAGGATGGTGAGTGCCCCCAGCCAGATGCGTTTGAAAACGCTCAGGCCTTTTCGCCTCGCGATATCGATGGCACAGACTACGCCGGCTATGGCGCCCAGCAGATATATGACTACAAAAAACATATTTCCCTATTTTTTGAATATTCCATACACCGCGGCCCCGCTTCCCGTCATTGAAGCATATACGGCTCCGCGGCGATAAAAATCTTCCTTAAGCGCGGCGATTGCCCCGTGCGTGGCAAAAACGGCTTCTTCGAAGTCGTTGATTACAAGCCCTTTCCACTGTTCTGCCGGCAGGCGTAGCGCATCTTCGAGCGCGCAACGCTCCGGTGCTTCGCGGACTGCATCTTCGGCGGGTCGGGCAACCAGGCCGCCGTAGGCTTCGGCGGTGCTGATATGCTCTCCCGACGGGATGGCCATTTCTATGCGGTACCCTTCGAGCGCGGGCGAAAAGGCCTTCATCACCTCTCCCCGGCCGAACGCCAGACAGGGCGAGCCGTCTATGAAGAACGCGCAGTCGCTGCCGAGACGGGCGGCGTAGCGTTTCAGCGCCGCGGCATCGAGCCCCAGCGCGCACAGGCGGTTGAGTTCGACCAGTGTCGCAGCGCAGTCGGCCGAGCCTCCTCCGAGCCCTGCGCCAACGGGAATCCCTTTCACGAGCCGTATCCTGACCGCTGGCAGTGCGAAATCCTCCGCCAGCAGACGGTAGGCTTTGGCGCAGAGATCCCCGGCCGGGTCCCAGCCAACCGTCGAGCCGTCGGCGAAGGAGATGTCCATCCGCACTCCGCCCTGCCCGCCCGCACAAGATGCTCCGTCAGCGGAGACGCGAAGTGCGGGGAAAGTCTCGTGGCCGGTCACTTCTATCTCCAGCGAATCGGAGAAACAGTCCACCGGGTAGAACAGGGTCTCGATGTTGTGGAACCCGTCCGGCCGCCGGCCTGTCACGCGAAGGCCGATGTTGATTTTTGGTGTTACGCGTATCATACCAGGTCTGCGAGCACTATTGCTGCCATAGCTTCGACAATGACCGGGGTTCGCAGCGCAAAGCACACGTCGTGCCGGCCCTCTATCGCCAGTGTGTCAATATGGTTTTCGGCGAAGTTCCATGTCTGCTGTGGCTTGGAGATCGAGGATGTGGGTTTGAATGCGACCCTGAAGTGCAGGGGAGCGCCGTTCGTAATGCCGCCGTTCGCTCCGCCCGAGCCGTTCTTGACCGGACCGTTCGGGCCGAAGGGATCGTTGTGTTCCGAACCTTTCATCGCCGCGGCGGCGAATCCGTCGCCGAACTCTATGCCGCGAACTCCCGGGATGGAGAACATGGCGTGAGCGAGAAGCGCCTCCACGCTGTCCCAGAACGGCTCTCCGAGGCCGATGGGCACGCCGCTCACCGTGCAGTCGACCACGCCTCCGAGCGAATCGCCATCTTCTATTGCCGCGTCGAGCATCGCCTCCCATTTTGAAGAATCGCCGCATCCGCCCACTTCGGTCAGATGCGCATCGAACCCCATTCCGTCAAGAACCTTTTTTGCCACCACGCCCGCGGCAACGATGGGGAGGGTGAGACGGCCGGAGAAATGACCTCCCCCGCGCGGGTCGTTGGCCCAGTCCCATTTCACGCAGGCCGTGTAGTCGGCGTGACCGGGGCGGGGAAGCGCATCGAAGATTGTGTAGTCGGTGCTGTGCACATTCGTGTTGTCGAAAAGGATGGTCAGCGGTGCGCCGGTCGTGTGACCTTCGAAAACGCCGCTGACTATGTGCGGCCCGTCGCCTTCTATGCGCGGGCTGGTGCCCTTGTAGCCGGTTTTACGGCGGAGAATGTCCGCGCTGAAGTCTTCTGCGCTGAGTTCGATGCCTTCGGGCACTCCGTCAAGCACCACGCCGATTTGCGGCCCGTGGCTCTCGCCGAGTACCGAAACTCTGAAAATACGTCCGAATGTGTTCATAAATATGGTTTGACGAAAGCAAAGATAATAATTATCTTTGTAAGCTATGGACGAAAGGATAAAAGAACTGACCGGGCAGGAGTATTCCCAGGGCTTCGTAACCGAAGTCGAGCAGGAGTTCGTGCCCAAGGGCCTCAGCGAAGACATTATCCGCACCATATCTGAAATAAAGGGTGAGCCGGACTGGCTGCTCGACTTCAGGCTTGACGCCTTCCGGCGCTGGCAGAAGATGAAGCAGCCCTCCTGGGGGCATCTGCATCTTCCCGAAATCGACTATCAGAACATTATATACTACGCCGCGCCCAAGAAGAGCTCCGAGCGTCCGACCGAAATCGATCCGGCCCTGATGGAGACCTTCGACAAACTGGGCATTCCGCTCCGCGAACGCGAAGTCCTTGCCGGAGTGAAGAGCAAGGAGGAGTACGAATCGGAAAACGTAGCGGTCGATGCCGTATTTGACTCGGTGAGCGTCAAGACCACTTTCCGCAGCGCCCTGGCCGAAAAGGGCATTATCTTCTGCTCCTTCTCCGAAGCCGTGCGCGAGCATCCCGACCTCGTTCGCAAGTACCTGGCCAGCGTGGTCCCTGCGGGAGACAACTTCTTCGCCGCGCTCAACAGCGCCGTCTTCTCGGACGGGTCGTTCTGCTATATACCCAAAGGCGTCAAGTGCCCGATGGAGCTCAGCTCCTACTTCCGCATAAACGCCAGCGGCACAGGGCAGTTCGAGCGCACGCTCATCGTGGCGGACGAAGGCTCGTCGCTCAGTTATATGGAAGGTTGCACCGCACCTATGCGGGACGAGCAGCAGCTCCACGCCGCAGTGGTCGAGATAGTCGTCGAGAAAGATGCCGACGTGCGCTACAGCACGGTGCAGAACTGGTATCCCGGCGATGCGCAGGGTCGCGGAGGAATACTCAATCTTGTGACCAAGCGCGGAATATGCAGGGGAAGCGGCTCGCATCTGTCGTGGACACAGGTCGAAACCGGCTCAGCCATAACCTGGAAATACCCGTCCACCATTCTCAAGGGCGACCATTCCAGTTCGGAGTTCTACAGCGTGGCGCTGACGAACAATTTCCAGCAGGCCGATACGGGTACGAAGATGATACACATCGGCCGCGGTACCCGCAGCCGCATAGTGTCCAAGGGCATCAGCGCCGGCCGCAGCGAGAACAGTTACCGCGGGCTCGTGCGCATGAACCCGGGCGCCGAAGGGGCCAGGAACTATTCGCAGTGCGACTCGCTGCTCATCGGTTCCGACTGCGGTGCGCACACATTCCCCGTGATACACAGCGCCTGCCCAACGGCAGTCGTCGAGCACGAGGCCACAACCTCAAAGATAAGCGAAGACCAGCTCTTCTACCTGCAGCAGCGCGGAATAGCCGCCGAGGATGCTGTGGGCCTGATTGTGAACGGCTATGCAAGAGAGGTGCTGCAGCGCCTGCCGATGGAATTCGCGGCCGAAGCGCAGAGGCTCCTCTCAGTGTCCCTCGAAGGGGCTGTCGGATGATATGAACGAAGTACTTCTTGAAATAAAGGACCTGCACGCAGGTATCGAAGGAAAGGAAATCCTCAAAGGCGTCAATCTGACCATACGCCGCGGTGAGATACACGCCGTGATGGGACCCAACGGTGCCGGGAAATCGACGCTCAGTGCCGTTCTGGCGGGCAAACCGTCCTATACGGTGACCTCCGGCAGCGTGACCTTCGCCGGAGTTGACCTCCTTGCCCTCTCGCCCGAAGAGCGCGCCTGGGCAGGACTGTTCCTCAGTTTCCAGTATCCGGTCGAGATACCCGGCGTCAGTTTCACTGCGTTTATGAAGGCCGCCCTTGCTGCAAAGCGCAAGGCCGCCGGACTCCCGGAACTCTCACCGGCCGAATTCCTGCGTCTGCTCAAGGAAAAGATGGCATTCGTGCAGATGAAGCCCGAATTCATCAAGCGAGAAGTGGGCGTGGGTTTCTCGGGAGGAGAGAAGAAAAGGGCCGAAGTGTTCCAGATGGCAATGCTCGAACCCGTGCTGAGCATACTCGACGAGACCGACAGCGGCCTTGACGTCGATGCTCTGCGCATAGTGGCCGAGGGCGTGATGAACCTGCATACGGAGCAGACTTCCGCGATAGTGATAACCCACTACCAGAGGCTTCTGGACTACATAGTTCCCGATTTCGTGCATGTGCTCAAGGACGGAGTCATAGTGCGCAGCGCCGGACGCGAACTTGTAGCGCAGATCGAAGAGAAAGGCTACGAAGGCATACTATGAAAAGTGTGTACATCATAGGGCGCGACACTTTGCCGCAGAGCATCAGCCTCGGGGAGGGCGAACAGCTGTCCCTGACCATCGTGTATGCACCTGCGCTCGAGGGTGCGCCCGCCGGGGCCGATATCCCCCTGACGGTGAATCTTGACGGTCGCGGGGCGGCGGTGGACATCGCCGGTCTGTATGTCTGCAAGGGGAAGAGCAATCTGCGCTTGAAGGTGGATGTCCGCCACAACGCGTGCTGCTGCACTTCGCATCAGCTTTTCAAGGGTCTTGTGGACGATGATGCCAAAGCCGTTTTCGACGGGCTAGTCTATGTGGCGCACGGCTCGCAGAAGACTTCCGCCACGCAGGAAAGCCACGCAATCCTTCTGGGTACCGGTGCCGTGGCGGAGAACCGCCCGCAGCTCGAAATCTACGCCGACGACGTTGAATGCTCGCACGGCGCCACCTGCGGTCAGCTCAGCGACGACGAGCTTTTCTATATGCGCTCCCGCGGAGTGCCGGAGGACGAAGCCCGCAAATTGCAGATACTTTCGTTCCTTTCGCCCGTGCTGAAGCGTCTGCCTGACGACCTCGCTTCCGAAATAATGAAATAAGCCAAGATGCAATACTATTCCTCAAAAATGAAGATGGCCGACCTCGTGGAGGCCAACTACCACCTCCTCAGCCTTATGACCAGGCTCGGGATGGGGGAGTCGTTCGGCGAGAAGACGGTTGATGAGGTATGCCGCCAGTGCTCGCTCGACACCGCCACCTTTCTTCTTCTTTGCGAAGTCTACAGCACCGAGGGGTTCGAGCCCTCGCTCGACGTGCTGCGCGGCTGCAGGGTTGAGGATATCCTGCGCTATCTGCATCAGAGCCACGACTACTATATGAACAGCGCGCTCGTTACGCTGGCCGGGAATATCGAAAAGCTCATTGCTCCCTGCGAGGCATCGGTAAAGTCGGTAATCTGGAAGTTCTTCTCCGATTACAAGACCGAGCTTGACAACCATTTCGCCTACGAAGAGGGCGAGGTCATTCCCTACGTGCAGGGTCTGATTGCCGGAAGGAGAATCCCCGGTTTCAGCATCGACCGATTCGAGGAGAATCACTCGAACATAGACGAGAAGCTTTCCGACCTCAAGAACATATTCCTCAAGAGCCTCCCCGCGCAGTGCGATGCCCGTCAGCGTTCGTCGCTGCTGATATTCATCTTCAATCTGCAGAAAGACCTGCAGAGGCATACCTGCATCGAAGACGCCATAATGGTGCCTATGGTGCGGCTGATAGAGAACCCGAGGCTGAGTTCGGTGCGCCAGCACGCCTCCCGCAAGGCCGAGGAGCAGAAGGAGGAACTCTCGCAGCGCGAGATCGAGATTCTCGTTTCCGTCGCCAAGGGCCTGCTGAACAAGGAAATCGCCGAAGAGCACAACATAAGCATCAATACCGTGATAACCCATCGCAAGAACATCACCCGCAAGACGGGCATCAGGACGGTGGCCGGGCTGACGGTATATGCCATACTTAACAACCTTATTGACATCAACACCATAAAATGACCGTTCTTGCGAAGGCTGTTCCGCTGAATACGTGCCCTCCGGTCGAGGGGCGTATCCTCCTGCACGCCTGCTGCGCTCCCTGCAGCGGTGCGGTTCTGGAAAGCCTTGTCGCTGCAGGCCACGACGTTACGGTGTTCTGGTCGAACTCGAACATAGCTCCGCGCGCCGAGCATGACAAGCGCCTGGCCGAGCTGGAGCGCTACTGCGACCATCTGGGCGTACGGCTTGTCCGCGACGGTTACGACCACGACGAGTGGCTCCGTGAGGTTGCCGCCGGACGCGAGGACGCCCCCGAACGCGGAAGCCGCTGCTGCGAGTGCTTCCGCTACAGGCTTCTCCGTGCGGCCCGCTATGCCGGGAGCGAGGGCTTCGCCTGCCTTGCCACAACGCTCGCTTCGTCGCGATGGAAAGACCTTTCACAGGTCGATGAGGCAGGGATTTCGGCCGTTGATGCCGTCCGGATGCAGGGAGCGGACACTGCCCCGGTATGGTGGGGTGCGAACTGGCGCAAGGGCGGCCTCCAGCCCCGGCGCGCCGAAGTCATAAAAGAACAGAATTTCTATAATCAGACCTGGTGCGGCTGTGAGTTCTCGCATCGGACGGAAAATGAATGAAATGAAAACACTCAAAGCACTGCTGACTGCATTCCTCCTTTCCGGCGTGGCCCTCTGTGCCGCGGCGAAGGACTTTACGCTCACCAGCCCGTCCGGTGAACTGAAACTCGTGGTCAGCGTTGACAAATACACTTCGTACAGTCTCTATGCCGGAGGAAAGCCCGTGCTTCGCGACTGCCGTATTGCAATGAACACGTCGGAGGGTATGCTCGGTGACGTGGCAAAGGTCAAGCAGTCGTCGCGCGGCCTCAGGAACGAGACCATCCAGTCGCCTTTCTACCATCAGCCGTCGTTTGAAACGTCGTACAACTACCTGACCCTCAAGATGAACTCGGACTATTCCCTGCAGTTCCGGGCTTACAACGACGGGGTCGCCTACAGGTTCGTGACTTCCTTCAAGGACCGTTTTATGGTTTCGGACGAGACCGTCGAATTCAACTTCGCGACGAATGCAGAAATGGCGGTGCCGTATGTGGTGCCGCGTGACGACAGGTACGAAACTTCATTCGAAAGCCAGTACACCGTTCACAAGGCCTACGACAAGATAGGCACTGCCGGTCAGCTCGCCTTCATGCCCGTCTATGCCAGGACTTCCGGAGCGGGCAGTTTCCTTCTGCTCGAATCGGATGTGGAGGAATATCCCGGAATGTTCCTGCGCCGCTCCGATAAAGGCTTCTGCGCCGAATTCCCTCCTGTCCCGTCATCGACCAGGGTTACCGACAGGGGGATGGTGCGTGCCGCGGAGTATTCAAGTTTCATCGCCGTAGCCGAAGGATCGCGCACTTTCCCCTGGAGGATAGTCGCCTATGCGCGTTACGACAAGGACCTTCCGCTCAACAATATGGTCTATCAGACCGCCTCGCCCAATCGCGTAGGGCCGGTGGACTGGATCAGGCCCGGCAAGTGCGCCTGGGACTGGTGGAACGGATTCGCCCTCAGCGGAGTGGATTTCGAATGCGGGCAGAATACCGCACTCTACAAGTACCACGTTGATTTTGCGGTGGAAAACGGACTGCCCTACATCGTCATCGATGAAGGGTGGTATCAGAATCTGGACCCTCTGGATGTGAATCCCGAAGTCGATGTCAAGGGAATCATCAATTATGCTTCATCCAAGGGTGTGAAGGTGATACTCTGGATGACGGGCTCGCTTCTTTACGACAATGCCGACGAAATCTGCCGCCATTACTCGCGGCTGGGCGTTGCCGGTTTCAAGGTCGATTTCTTCGATGCGCAGGACCAGAACATGGTCCGGCTCATTTATTCGATAGCGGAAACCGCAGCCAGGTACCGCCTTTTTCTCGACCTTCACGGAATGTACAAGCCCTCCGGGCTCAACAGAACCTATCCGAATATTGTCAATTTCGAGGGCGTTTACGGTCTCGAACAGCTGAAGTGGGACGATTCGGCCGATATGCCGCGCAACGATGTGTTCATTCCGTTCATCCGACAGGCGGCAGGACCGCTCGACTATACCCAGGGAGCCACGCGCAACTATTCGCGCGATTCTTTCCGCGCGTCGTTCTACCGCCCGGGCAGCCAGGGTACGCGAGCGCACCAGGTGGCCCTCTACGTGGTATTCGATTCGCCTCTCGTGATGCTGTGCGATTCGCCTACCGACTATGAACGCAACGCACCCGCGATGCTGTCGTTCATCAGAGATATCCCTACGGTCTTTGATGGCGCTTCGGTGGTTGAGGGCGAAGCCGGCAGATACATAGTTACCCGCCGCGAGAAGGATGGGGCCTGGTACATTGGCGGCATAACCGGTTGGGAAGAGAGGAATATAACCGTAAGCTTCGACTTCCTGCCTGCCGGCGAATGGATGGTCCGTATCTTCAAGGACGGCCCCAACGCGGCCCGGGTAGGGGAGGATACCATAGAGGAGAGCATCTCCGTCACGTCCCGCTCCGTGCGCGGAATACATATGGCCCCGGGCGGAGGATTCGCAATGATAATCACAAAAAAACAATAGAAGTATGAGTAAAACCGTTCTCGTATCCGGCGGTGCCGGATTCATTGGAAGTCACGTTACCGTTGAGCTGGTCCAGGCCGGCTATGACGTGGTGATTGCAGACAATATGTCCAATTGCGACGAAACCAACTACAAGGGCGTGTGCGCCATCCTTGGCCGCGAACTGCCTTTCGTGAAGATGGATTTCTGCGATGCGCAGGCCGTCCGTGAGCTCTTCGCCAAATATCCGATAGATGCGGTCATCCATTTTGCCGCATTCAAGGCTGTGGGCGAGTCGGTCGCCGAGCCACTGAAGTATTATGGCAACAACCTCGGCTCGTTCATCAACGTGCTTGAAGCAGCGCGCGCCAAGGAAGGCGGCTGCAATGTGCTCTTCAGTTCTTCTGCAACCGTCTATGGCGAGCCCGAGCAGCAGCCCGTTACCGAGCAGTCCCCCCGCCAGAGCGCCACGTCGCCCTATGGCAATACGAAGCAGATGTGCGAGGACATCCTGCGCGACTCCGTCAAGGCCTATCCCGGACTGAAGGGTATCGCTCTTCGCTATTTCAACCCCATCGGCGCGCATCCCAGCGCCCTTATCGGCGAGCTGCCCCGCGGGGTGCCCAACAACCTTGTCCCCTACATCACCCAGACAGCCATTGGCAAACGTGAGTGCCTGAGCATCTTCGGTGATGACTATCCCACTCCGGACGGTACCGGTCAGCGCGACTATATCGACATCGTCGATCTGGCAAAGGCCCACGTGGCCGCCGTTACGCGCATGCTCGAAGGAAAGATGAAGACCGGCTACGAGATTTTCAATGTCGGCACCGGACGTCCCTGCTCGGTGCTCGAACTGGTCAAGGCTTTCGAGAAGGTGAATGGTCTTAAGCTGAACTACCGCATTACGGCGCGTCGTCCCGGCGATATAGCCGCCATCTGGGCCGACCCTTCGTATGCCAATGCCGAACTCGGCTGGAAGGCTGAACGAAGCGTTGAAGATACGCTCGCATCGGCCTGGGCCTGGGAGAAACATATTGCCGGCAAGGAGTAATGGAAATTTTCTTCTCGAGCGATATTGATGGCACCATTGTCCGCCTGAACCAGGAGGAGTCCTCGCATTGCGTGCGGGTTCTGAGGCACCGTGCTGGTTCTGAGGTCTGCGTAATTGACGGGCGTGGCACAATGATGCGTTGCACCCTGCTCGAAGCGTCTCCTTATGAGGCGGTAGCCCGCATCGAGGAGAAGGTTCCCGCCTGGGGCTCGCATCCCTACCATCTGACGATGGCCGTGTGCCCTACCAAGAATGCCGACCGCTTCGAATGGTTCGCGGAGAAGGCCACGGAAATAGGCGTGGACGTCATCGCCCCGGTCATAGGCGACCGTTCCGAGCGCAAGGTGTACAAGACCGAGCGCATCCGGCGCCTGCTTCTGAGTGCGGCCAAGCAGTCGCTCAAGGGTGCCGTGCCCGAGGTGGCCGAGCCGCAGAGCGTGCGCGAATTCATCGCATCGGCCCCTGAAGATTCGCTCAAACTCATCGCCTACTGTTTCGAGGGCGAGAAGTTGAGCATACGCGAGGCTCTTGAGTCGTGGAATGGGGGCCGTGTGTGCGTGCTCATTGGCCCGGAAGGCGACTTTTCGCCCGCCGAAGTGGCCGACGCCCTGAAGGCGGGGTTCAAGCCCGTGCACCTCGGAGCGAGCCGTCTGCGCACAGAGACCGCCGCGCTCACGAGCGTTGCGGCCGTGTATATGAAGTATATGTAATATGTATATAGGAGTCATCAGCGACAGTCACGGTGTGTGGGACGAGCAGTTCCGCCGTTTCCTCGAGCCGGTCGATGAGATCTGGCACGCGGGTGACTGGGGCGGTGATGAGGCTTTCGCGCAGAGCATCGCTTCGTTCAAGCCGGTCGTAGGCGTGTACGGCAACTGCGACGGGCAGGACCTCAGGCACCTGTACCCTTCGCACCAGTTCTTCGAAAGGGGAGGGATGAGCGTGCTGATGACCCATATAGGCGGATACCCGGGCCGGTACGACCTTCGTGCGCAGGCGCTCATCGAGGCGCTGCTGCCCCAAGTGTTCGTGTGCGGGCATTCGCACATACTTAAGGTAATGTGGGACGAGCATTATCAGATGCTCTGCATCAATCCCGGAGCCTGCGGTCTGCAGGGCTGGCACGTGATGCGCACCGCGCTCCGTTTCCGCATCGAAGGCGGAAAGATAAGCGATATGGAAGTTTTCAATCTTGAACGCAACAGCAATGGCAACAAAATCTAAGACAGTCTGGTACTGCACGGCCTGCGGTAACGAGAGTTCCAAGTGGATGGGGCAGTGCCCCGCCTGCAAGGAGTGGAACACTATGGTTGAGGCTCCTGCCCAGGACCGCAAGGCTTCTTCCGGAGCCGCAGCGGCTGCCGGGGCGCACAGGCATCCGACCGCTTTGCACGAGGTAAGTTCGCTGGGCGAAGCGCGCATGTCGCTTTGCAACGGTGAACTCGACCGAATCCTCGGTGGCGGGCTTGTTCCGGGTTCGCTGGTGCTCATCGGCGGCGAGCCGGGCATAGGCAAATCGACCCTTTCGCTGCAGGTGCCTCTGCATCTGCCTTCGCTCCGTACACTTTATGTGACGGGCGAGGAGAGCGAGAGGCAGGTCAAGTTGCGCGCCGACCGTCTCGGTGGCGACCCGTCGGGAGTTTTCATCCTTGCCGAGACCCAGCTCGAGAATATCCTTGCCGAGGCTTCGCAGATGAAGCCGGACCTGATGATTGTCGATTCTGTTCAGACTATGTACACCGACACCCTCGAATCGACGCCCGGTTCGGTGTCGCAGATAAAGGAAGTCGCCGCGCGTCTGCTGCGTTTTGCCAAGGACAGCGGCGTGCCGGTGATTCTCATCGGCCATATCACGAAGGACGGATTCATTGCCGGGCCGAAGATTCTGGAGCATATCGTGGATGTGGTCCTTCAGTTCGAGGGCGAGAACCGCGGTTCGTACCGTGTTCTGCGCGGTATCAAGAACCGTTTCGGAAGCACTTCGGAGATTGCGGTCTTCGAGATGACCGGCAGTGGTCTGCGTGAGGTTGCGAATCCTTCCGAACTGCTTGTCCCTATGCATGAGGAGGCTCTGAGCGGCACTGCTGTCTGCGCTATGCTTGATGGCACGAGGCCTTTCCTTTTCGAGGTGCAGGCTCTGGTGTCGTCGGCGGCTTACGGCACTGCGCAGCGTTCCGCTACGGGGTTCGATGTTCGCAGGCTCAATATGCTTCTGGCTGTGCTCGAGAAGAGGGCCGGGTTCCATCTTTCGGCGAAGGATGTGTTTCTGAATATGGCAGGTGGCCTGAAGGTAGCCGATCCGGCCTGTGACCTTGCCGTGATAAGCGCTGTGCTGAGTTCTAATTTCGATTACGCTCTGCCTTCCGATGTCTGTTTTGCGGCCGAGGTGGGCCTGAGCGGTGAGATCAGACCTGTGCCTCAGACCGACCGTCGCATCGCCGAAGCCGCGAGGCTAGGCTTCAAGAAGATTTACGTCTCGTCGTACGTTGCCAAGGACCTCCCCGCCGTCGCTGGCATCAAGGTCGTGAAGGTGGCCTCCGTGCCCGAACTCGTCAAGGCGCTCTTCTCCGGCAAATAGCCGGATGCTCCCTTGCGGCACCCCGTCACCTTCCATAACTGACCGCGGTACATCCTTTCACATACCTCGAGTTTTACCAAAATAGGCCCCGGCAATAATCGGCATCGCACTCCGCCGAGGGGGGCATTCACCACGAAACCCCCGCCAGCAAAGCTGGCCCTCCCCCTAGCCGGGGGTGGCACGATTCGCTGACACTCCGCCCCTCGCCGGCCTGCTCTCCTGCCTTGCGTTTTCCGGAAAAGAGGCCGAAAGTCGGAAAACTCCGCATTGCCGGCCTCGAGTTTTCCGGAAAATAGGCCAAAAGTCGGAAAACTCCACCCGTCAGATACCGAGTCGTATTTGCTGGCGCAAAT
>JAZLKT010000099.1:0-25483 GCA_045597785.1 Candidatus Cryptobacteroides sp. | reverse complement strand
TCTGCTCGTCACCTACTACATAAACGTGCGAATCGAGTTTGTATTCGGCGCAACGGCGCTCGGCGGTACCGAGATCCTGGGTCATATAAACCGATGTTCCGTCGCTGCGCAGTAGCAGTTTGCGGTCGAGTCCGTCAGCGGTAAGGTCGCACCATACCGAGCCGTCCGGATCCTTGACGAAGACATCTTCGTCGAGGCCCTTTCGCACCAGTTCCTTGCCCAGAAGGTAGGTTTCGTGCTCGTAATAGGTCTTGTCAAAGCTGATTCCGAGTGCCTTGTAAGTCTGTTCGAAGCCTTCGAACACCCACTCGTTCATCATCTGCCAGAGTGCGCGCACGGCCGGGTCGTTCTCCTCCCACTTCACGAGCATATCGTGGGCGGCCTTGATGCTGGGAGCCTCTTTCTTGGCTGTTTCCTCGTCGAGGCCCGAAGCCATAAGCTCCTTTACTTCAGCGGAATAGATGTTATTGAACTCGACGTAGCAGTCGCCCACCAGGTGGTCGCCCTTCTTGCCGGAAGTCTGCGGAGTGGCGCCGTCGAAAGCCTTCTGCCAGGCGTACATACTCTTGCAGATGTGCACGCCGCGGTCATTGACCAGGGTGGTCTTGATGACCTCGTTGCCCGCGGCCTTCAGCAGATCGCTCACGCTTGAGCCGAGCAGGTTGTTGCGCACGTGCCCGAGATGCAGGGGCTTGTTGGTGTTGGGCGAGCTGAACTCGACCATAACGCGGCGGCCGTTGGGAGGCAGCACACCGAAACCGGGGTCGGATGCAATTGCATCGAAGCTCTCCTGCCAGTACAGATTGCTCAGGCTCAGGTTCAGAAAGCCCTGCACGGCATTGTAGGCGGCGATTTCGGGGCAATTGGCCGTAAGCCAGGCACCTATGGCCTCGCCAGTAGCAGCGGGAGCGGCGTGAGATATACGAAGAAGAGGGAAAACCACAAGTGTGTAGTCTCCCTCGAATTCTTTTCTTGTAACGGCGACCTGCATCTGCGATGCGGGAACGTCGGTATTATAAAGAGCCTTTACGGCCTCGACGGCCTTGGAGGCTATGAACTGTTCGCTTGTCATTCTATCCGAGATATGTCTTCAGGAGTTTGCTTGCCGAAGGTTTCTTGAGCTTGCGGATGGCCTTCTCCTTAATCTGGCGTACGCGCTCACGCGTGAGGTCAAGGTTCTCGCCTATCTCTTCGAGAGTCATCTCCTGGCATCCGATGCCGAAGAAGCTCTTGATGATTTCCCTCTCGCGGGGAGTGAGAATCTGAAGTGCACGCTCTATCTCGGTACTGAGGCTCTCGTTCGTAAGACCCTTGTCGGCCATAGGGCTGTCGGTATTCTCGAGCACGTCTATCAGGGAGTTGTCCTCGCCCTCAACGAACGGTGCATCCACGCTCACGTGACGGCCGCTGACACGCATCGTATCGGCAATCTTGTCGCGGGGGATGTCAATCATTTCGGCAAGTTCCTCGGTAGAGGGCTGACGCTCGTTCTCCTGCTCGAAGCGGCCGAGAGCCTTGTTGATTTTATTGAGCGAACCTACCTGGTTAAGGGGCAGACGCACTATTCGGCTCTGTTCGGCAAGGGCCTGGAGTATGGACTGACGTATCCACCATACGGCGTAGCTGATGAATTTGAAACCGCGGGTTTCATCGAACTTCTCGGCGGCCTTGATAAGACCGAGATTTCCCTCGTTAATAAGGTCGGGAAGACTGAGGCCCTGGTTCTGGTACTGCTTTGCCACGGACACCACGAAACGCAGGTTAGCGCGCGTAAGTTTCTCGAGAGCCGCCTGGTCACCCTTGCGGATGCGCTGCGCGAGCTCGACCTCCTCCTCGGGTGAAACGAGTTCCTCGCGGCCTATCTCCTGAAGATACTTGTCAAGCGAAGCACTTTCACGGTTAGTGATGCTTTTAGTAATCTTTAACTGTCTCATTATCTAATGAATTTATTAACCAACAACAGAGGCAGCAAAAGACTCCGGCGCATTAGAGCAATACTTCTTCACCACGGAAATTGACCGTCGAAGTGTATGTCTTCCCGCCACGGATATACTTGATGCGGGCGCTGTCGCCGGGGCGATAGGAGTTGACCTTTTCCTGAAGTTTCGATGTGGATGTGATAACGATTCCGTCTATTTCCACAAGCACGTCTCCAGCCTTGAGGCCAGCCTTTTCAGCCGCACTTCCTCTACTTACCTCGACAATATATACGCCGTTTTTCGAAGAAAGTTTCAACTCTGAAACTATTCTCTGGTCAACAGCCTGCATAACGATGCCAAGACGCGCCCTGCGCACCTCGCCGTACTCGATGAGGTCGGCGACTGTCTTCTTCACGATATTGGCGGGGATAGCGAACGAATATCCTGTATATGAGCCTGTTGTGGAAACTATTGCAGTGTTGATGCCCACGAGTTTGCCGCTCTTCGTAACGAGTGCCCCGCCCGAGTTTCCGGGGTTGACGGCGGCATCGGTCTGAATGAACGATTCAATCTTGAACTTCCCGCTGTAATCGGGGATGTTGCGTCCCTTTGCGCTGACGATTCCGGCCGTGATGGTACCCTGGAGTTCGCGGCCCATAGGGCTTCCGATGGCAAGTACCCACTCGCCCAGGCGCAGTTCGTCGGAATCGGCGAAGTCAAGATAAGGGAGGCTCGAGTCGGACTCGACCTTCAGAAGAGCGACATCGGTAACCGGGTCGGTGCCGATGAGTTTCGCGTCGTACTGTGAATTGTCGTTAAGGACGACGGAAATCTGCGTAGCTCCGTTCACAACGTGATTGTTGGTGACGATGTAGCCGTCGCTGGTGATTATGACTCCCGAGCCGCTGCCCTTGCGCTCGCGGCTCTGAGGGCGCAACTCGTCTCCGAAGAAGAAACGGAAGAACGGGTCGTCTATCTGATAGGGCTGGCTTTCGACACGTGCCGTAACCTCTACATAAACAACGGCGTCAACAGAATGTTCCGCCGCATAAGTGAAATCGGGATAGTTGTCCTCTGACAAATTGGCAGCACCCGCAAGGGTACCGGCGAGCAGACTGGTGGCCGCAAAAACGGCCGCAATGATATTTTTCATATGCATTACGATTAAATGATCGGTTTTGCTTTCAAATGACCAAAATGTATGCCGAACTTGCAAATTTCTTAAGAGAATTCTTTACTTTTGCGGAACTTGTTTCCGAAGCGATGAAATTCACCGAAGACGAAAAGACCCTGATTATCAGGCTCCGCAAAGGCGATTATGACGCCTACCGGACTCTGTACAGGCTATTCTATCTCCGGTTCCTGAAGTTCGCTACATCTATGCTCGGAGACGAGACCGAAGCCAAGGACATCGTTCAGGAGTCTTTTCTAAAAGTCTGGATCAACCGCGAAAAACTCAACGAAGAGCAGTCCATCTTCAATTTCCTGTATGTACTCGTCAAGCACGAAGTGATTTCGGCCCTTAGGTTACGTCGCATGCCTGAAAGTCTTGACACACCCGCTGCCAGAGACATTGTTTCCAACAGCAACGCAGAAGCGGCTTTGCACTCTCAGGACATTGAAGCCCACATCTCTTCAATGCCCGACCAGAGGCGTACTGTTTTCACAATGAGCCGCTTCCGCGGGATGAGCAACAAAGAGATTGCCGAAAGCCTGGGCATCTCCGAAAAGACTGTCGAGAGGCACATCACCCTCGCACTTTCCGATTTGAGAAAATATTTATCATAGGATTGGGGGATAAAGCAGTTTTTCGCGTTCTTTCATTATACAATCATTTTGTGTAGATGAAAAAGAATTGCGATGAACTGAAGAAATGGATGTTGGAAAACGGGGACGATCCCCGGCTCGACATCTACCTCCGCGATATGATTCTGGATATGCCGGACGCTGAAGACAATGCCGTTGCCGATGAAGCGTTTCTGGAATGTGCAAGAAAGACGGGAATGCGAAAACACAGCCGCTTGACTGCAGTTTACAGCCGATACTCGAGAATTGCAGCAATACTTCTTCTTCCCGTGCTGATTGCAGGTTCATTTTTGCTCGTCCGTATGACCGGAGATGGCAACAACTGGATACAGACAGGAACAAGTTACGGGCAATCCGAATCGGTAAAGCTCTCCGACGGCACTACGGTCAAACTTGCATCCTGCAGCACTATTTATTATCCCAAGCATTTCAGCGGACGTGAAAGGCGCATCTTCTTGTCGGGAGAAGCGTTCTTCGACGTTGCGAAAGATGCCAGGCACAAGTTTATCGTTACGGCAGGAGACCTTCAGGTTGCCGTACACGGAACACGGTTCAATATGACATCCTTCCCTGGTGACGCTGAAGATGAAGTGGCTTTGGTGGAAGGCTCCGTCGAAGTCAGCTTCAGCAGCAGCGACGGCAACATATTCCTGAAACCAGGAGAGATGGTCAAATACGACAAGGAATCCCGGACGGCAGAGCGCCGTAAATTCGCCACGAACTATTATGAGGAAGTTGTTAACAATGACGGAATACA
Source organism: Candidatus Cryptobacteroides sp. (assembly GCA_045597785.1). Lineage (GTDB taxonomy): Bacteria > Bacteroidota > Bacteroidia > Bacteroidales > UBA932 > Cryptobacteroides. The sequence goes on along the minus strand of JAZLKT010000099.1, from coordinate 21,001 downwards.
GTTCGTCAATGACCGGCTCTGTGACATTGCGTCGGAACTGAGCAGGCGCTTCAACATTCCCATTATCGTAGAAAATGGCGAGCTTGCAGCCGAACGGTATTATGCAACCTTCATCAACAATGAAGACGCGGACCGCATACTCGAATCTCTGAACACCCAGAACTCATTCACTATCAAACACGAAGGTAATTCAATCCACATATATTGAAAATGAACACAAAAAGACCAGTCAGAAAAAAGGGATTGCTGCTTGCAACCATATTGTGTCTCGCACTGGCTCCATCATTGGGAGCCCAGACGGTGAGCCTCAACATAAAAGGAGCAAGCATCAGCAAGGCCGTATCCGAGTTGCAGAAAGTCTGTGGATATTCTGTTGTAATCAAATCGGAAGGCCTTGATATGGATAGTACGGTCAACCTGACCGCAACCGATGCCGATGTTTCCGATGTCATACGCCAGATTTTCTCGGGACAGGACATCGATATCGCCATTTCGGGCAAGAGCATCGCAATCTCGAAGAAAATCTCGGAACCGACGGAATCCGCAAGTATTCCTGAGAAAATCACGATTTCAGGGATTGTCACCGACGAGTACGGAGAGCCGCTTATCGGAGCGGGCGTATTTGCAAAGTCCGACCAGAAAGGTGGCGTGATAACAGGTCTTGACGGAGATTTCAGCATTTCGGCCGATCCCGGAGACGTGCTTATCTTTTCATTTATAGGTTACACTTCGAAGGAAGAGACAATCGGAGGACGCAGTGTCATCAACGTTGCGATGGACCCCGACAGTCAGTTGCTCGAGGCAACAGTTGTTGTCGGCTACGGAACACAGAAAAAAGTCAACCTTTCCGGTTCCGTTTCAGCCGTCAATCTTGAAGAAACAGCCGAGAACAGAGCAATAACCAATCTGTCATCCGGACTTCAGGGAATAGCTTCGGGCCTTCTTGCACAGCAGAGCAGCGGCGAACCGGGCGAAGATGAAGCTACGGTGACCATCCGCGGACTTGGCACACTCAACAGTTCCAGCCCGCTTGTTGTAATCGACGGTATTGTAGGTGCCTTGAGCGACGTCAACCCCAACGATGTGGCCACGATGTCGGTTCTGAAGGATGCCGCATCATCGGCGATATACGGCTCCAGGGCCGCCAACGGCGTCATTCTCATTACGACGAAAAGCGGAAAGCAGGGCGCTTCGAAGATTATTTACAACGGCAAAGCCGGATGGCAGGAGGCTACGATGCCAATAGATGTCGTCAATGACTATGCCTTGTATATGGAAACGATAAACAAGGCCTCAGCCAATGCCGGAGCCGTACTCCCCTTCTCAACGGAACTGATAAACGAGTGGCGCGAAAACAGCGGCAAGAACGAGATATATGCAAATACGGACTGGTACGACGCAGTATTCCGCAAATCGCTTATCCAGGAACACAATGTACAGGCATCCGGCGGATCTGATACGGTCAAATACCTCGTTTCGATCGGATACCTGCAGAACAACGGTATTCTCGAGGGTACCGGATACAACAGATATTCCTTCCGCTCGAATTTCAGTGCAGACGTAACACCCTGGCTCAAGGTGACGACCAACATCAACGGTTACTACGGGAGGAAAGACTCCGCTGAAATGTCAACCCTTATGAGCAGCATAGCCAACTCCTCCCCCGGCACCCTGCCCATAACATCGGACGGCCGTTTCGGAGGGGAATGGGCGCCCGGAGGAAACGCGCAGGCGGGCAATATTTTCGCCGCGAATGCATCATACGACAAAGTCCAGTCGAACTACAAGATAAACGGCAAGCTCGGGATGGATGTGACAATCCTTCCCAATCTCGTATGGCACAACAGTTTTGCCGGCAACGGAAACTTCTATGTCCTGAGTCAGATGAATTATCCTGACATTGAGCTCTGGGACCTCAAGAACAACGCAGTGCTCCTTAAGACGGGTACCACATCCAACCAGCTTACCGAGCAGAACTCGCTCGACTACTCGCTGTATCTCGATTCGTATGTGAACTACGACGTCCTTCCTGATGCAAAGGAGCATTCGCTCAGCATTACCGCCGGCTACAACCAGGAATACCGCCGCTACCATTGGACATACGCACAGGCACTCGACGTGCTCAGCGCCTCAACGCCTACGATGGATGCCGCGGCCACCCCTTCGGCAATGAAAGGAAATACCACCGACAGCGCCGTCCAGTCGGTATTCGGTCGTGTAAACTATTCATATAAAGACCGATACATCTTCGAGGCGAACGGACGTTACGACGGATCGTCGCGTTTCGCACGCGGGCACAGATGGGGATTCTTCCCCTCGTTCTCCGCCGCGTGGAGAATCTCCGAAGAAGGCTTCTTCAACGCAAAGGACATCAACAATCTGAAGGTCAGGGCATCCTGGGGAAAACTTGGAAACAATGCCGTGGGCGATTATGCCACACAGTTGCTTTACGAGCGTCGCGTATTCATATTCGACGGAACCACCCTCCCCGGAGCAGGCATTTCCGCTATAGTCAATGACAACCTGACCTGGGAGGCAACGACAATGACCAATGTCGGGATTGACCTTTCAGCATTCAACAGCCGTCTCAACCTCACCACCGATATATTCAACAAGATAACGGATGATATTCTAATAAAGGCTTCCATTCCCTTGGTATTCGGCCATCTTACAGCTCCTTACGAGAATGCAGGCATCGTACGCAACCGAGGCTTCGAAACAGAATTGAGTTGGAAGAGCGGCATCGGCAGGGATTTCAGCTACCATATCAGTGCCAACTACTCATTCGTCCATAACAAAGTGCTCAAATACCACGGCACAGTGCCCACATACAGTGGTCAGCGCATCCTGCTCGAGGGTTACAGCATATACGACTGGTATGTTCGCGAAGTCGATTGCATTGCCACCCAGGATAAGATTGACAGTATGCTTGCCGACGGATATGTATTCTACCCTTCGACTCCCCAGCCCGGCGACTTCATCTACAAAGACCAGCAGAAGGAAGGAGAAGTCGGTTATAAGATCATCGACGACGATGACCGAGTAATCAAGGGTCATTCGTATCCCAGCCATTTCTTCGGGCTCACACTCGGCGCCGACTGGAAGGGCCTGGACTTCTCGATGATGTTCAGCGGCGTAGCCGGAATCAAGCAATACATAAACAGCAGCTGGTACACCAACGTTCTGAAGAACGGAACTGTCATAAACACTGCATTCCTTGACGCATGGAGCCCGGAGAACCCCGACAGCAAGATGCCGGCCATCACGACGAACGATGGAGGACGGAACACCGTAAGCAACGATTTCTGGCTGCAGGACGCATCGTACCTCAAGCTCCGCAACCTCACACTCGGATACACCTTCCCCGACAGATGGACCAGTCTGATTTCAAGGGCGAGGGTTTACGTAACAGGAGAGAATCTCTTCACCATTACCGAATTCAAGGGTCTTGACCCCGAAAACGGTTCTTCAAGCAATTATCCGAACACACGGCGTTTCCTGTTCGGTGTAAGTCTCACCTTCTAATGCGAGCGCTAATATGAAAAGATTATTTATTTACATCGTAAATTCAGTAGTAATACTTGTTTCTGCAGCTTCCTGCTCAGGTTTTCTTGATACCACTCCTGAAGACGGAATAGGCTCGCTCGAAATGTGGACCACACCGGAGCATGCCAGACTCGGCATCGTTGCGGCATATTCGCCTATGAAATGCTTTGTCTATGGATCTGACCCCTACAGTCCCGCCGGCTGCATTTCAAGCAACGCAATGACTGACACATATACGAAATATGCCTTTGCCTGGGGGACCGGATTCGACGACACGGGTTGCAGGTACTTCTGCAACAATTCCGCTACTACCGGATACGGAGTGTTCTCACTAAAATGGTTAGCCGACTATACCGGTGTCCAGTACACCAACCTTGCAATCGATAATCTCGCAGGAATGAAAGAAATCCTTCCCGAGGAAGATTACAACAAGTATGTCGGCGAGGCGCATTTCCTCAGGGCACTGTACTATTTCGACCTCCTGACATACTATAGCGGTCACAAGAATTCCGATCCCGGAGTACCGCTCTACACCACCATGCCCGATTTCGAAAAAGCTTACAGACCGCGCTCGACGCCGGCCGATGTGCGCAAGGTAATGATTGACGATCTCAAGATAGCCATAGACTGTCTTCCCTTCCGTTCTTACGAGAAAGGACGCGCAAGCCGCAGTGCAGCACTCGCACTGCTCGGGAAAATATATCTCTATGCTGACAATTTCACCAAAGCGGCCGACACATTCAAGCAGCTCATAGACGAGAACGCATCGGGCACATCCTATACGCTGTACGGAGACTATGCCAAACTGTTCACACAGGAAGGCGAGAACAACAACGAAAGCGTATTCGTCATCGACTGTGTCAACACATATGGCAACGGCAGCCGAATCGACCTGCTGTACAACTCGCGTTCAGCCAACTGCGCAGGAACTAACACATCCATTCCCACTTGCGACCTTGTGGACGCATATCTGATGTCAGACGGCACAAAATTCAATGGTGCTTATCCCGACTGGAGCAACCGCGATGCTGTGAATCAATTCTTCGCGAAGCGCGACCCCAGGCTCGATGCCACTATCATCCGTCCCTACGGACTGTTCGTGGGGACCGACAACGTCACATTCGAATACCGTGCTCCGTACGACACAAAGACAAGTCCATACGCCTGTATGCGCTCGAATGAAAGCAGTAACAAGAATTACTGCTGGAGAAAGTTCTGCAATACCGGCAATGAGACCACGATCAGGCGCCATTCCGGCATAGACATTCCTCTTATCCGCTGGGCGGATGTGCTTCTGCTCTATGCCGAAGCGCTTAATGAGAGCGCCGGCCCCAGCGCCGAGGTCTTCAACGCCCTCGACCAGATCAGGACACGTGCGAAGATGCCCAAAGTTGCCAGGACAGGCTCGCAGGAGGAAGTGCGACAGCTCATCCGCGACGAGCGCGTGTACGAACTCGCCGGCGAAGGTCATCTATACCCCGACTGGCAGCGCTGGTTCGCGCACAATGACGCCGATTTCGACTACGAGTATCTGACCAACCAGCCGATTCTAGGATTCGACGGCACACCGCTGGCGCTGATGCAGGTATCGACCCGCAATTTCACAAAGCGCAACTGGCGCTATGCAATACCGCAGTCGGAGATGGATGTTAACCCTGCACTCATTCAAAGCGAAGGATGGGGCAACTAACTGATTTAGCAAGTATTATGAAAAAGACAATATACATTATCGCATCCCTGCTGGCATTCAGCCTCCTGCTGTGCAGTTGCGAAGAGAGCGGAGTCGCCCTGCCTACCGGGACTGGCGAAAAAGGCTTCAATATCGACCCCCGTATCGACGATCTCTGGACTCAGGTGAACGAGAGTGCGGACGGTTTTGACACGACATACTACTTCGACTTCATCCTTGGTGCCTGCCATCTGGGATGGGATGAGAAATATATCAGAATCGCCCTTGAGCGGTTCAGCAGCCTGCAAATCAAAGAAGGAGCGAACCTCGGCAAGGTTCCACGCACAATAGGCGGTGACTTTTCCGATGAGAACAATATAGAATTCGCATTGGAACTTGCCGTAGTTGCGCTCATCGAGTACTACGACTCCTGGGCCGACGAGACCAAGGCCATCTTTGACGAATTCGTCGATCTTGCCCTGCACGCAAGCTGGGCGCACGATAACGTAGCTGTCACTTACTCGAACATCTACATTATGCGCACCTGGAATATGATTGCCCTCGGCGAGAACCTTTCAAAAGAACGGACCTGGGGAACGGACCTAAAACTTACTCCCGACCAGATTGCACAGAAAGGTTATTCGATGCTCCGCAGTTTCTACGATCTCACCTGCGAGATTGGAATACACGAGCACAACTCCCCTACCTATACAGGAGTACAGGCCGAGAACATAGGGTATCTGGCAAAATACACGAAGGATCCCGAGTCAAAGGAGCTTGCAAACCGTCTGGTGCGCTATCTTTCCGCATCGGTACACGCCAATTATTTCAAGCCCGCAAAAGTCCTGACAGGACCTATGTCGCGATGCTATTACCGCGGATCGAGCGGCGGCAAGATCGACCAGCTGGCCGGCGGCATACTCTACGGCTACGGGATGTATTGGTATAACGAACTCGCAGCCTGGGAAGCCAGTGCGCAGGACAAACAGATAAGCGAGACCTATCCGAGGCTCACAGCCTGGACATTCGGCCCTGAAAAACAGGTCTATGCCGACGGAAGCGAAGTATGGCAGATGAACGGAATGAACTACATCGACCGCAAATATTCGATCAGTTCCGCAGGTCATCACTACACCGGCAACGGAACGGAAAAGACAATGAGCGTAGTAGTGGCCGGAGACGCACATCGCGGCATCATTAATATCGCCCACTATATGGAGGGCCGCAACGACCCGTATGGCAAAATAAACTATGGCTCGCACACGTGGACCTGCTTCCGTGACGCATATGCACGCTCTCAGCACGACAACCAGTTCGTCGCTCTGCAGGCTGGAAACGGAAGAGACAATCCCCCAGCAGCGTCGAATCTTGTTTCGAGCATCATAGTCCCCGGCACGTACGTTGATGAAATGTGGATAGGCAACGAACGCATAACCGACTGGTTCGCGATGCCGGGTGGCGCGTCGAGCCTTTCTCCGGCAAGCGGAAACACCTATTTCCTTCGCATCGAGGATGTTGTCGTATCAGTACGATATCTGTTCACGTTCGGCACCGACGGGAAGGATAAACAGCACATTCTCATAAACGAATCCGCAAGCTACACCTATGGGATAGCACTGAGAATAGGCACCGAACTCAAGGCTACGGCACCGGCACAGGACGAACTCGGAGGCGTGATAATGTGGTGGAGGACCGATGCCGGAATCGACACGGATGAGAAATTCGCCGCTTTGCGCGAACAGGTGATTGGCGCCGAAGTCTGCGTTCCCGAACAGAAGGTCTATGCCGAAGGTGATGAATTGGAGTGCTTCGTAAATACACCCGAAGGCATCAAACTCGGCATCAAGGGAACGTTCGAGAAGAAATCCTACTATAATCGCTATATATTCTCGGATGAAGAGCCCGAATATATGAAAGAAAAATACTGGCACTTCGCACAGAGCGAGGCCTATGGAAGCAGCATAGACTTCTCCGACAGAAGTCAGGCGTTCCTTTCCGTCAACGGAAAAGATGTGGGTATGACGCTCCTGAAAGACTAAAAGCATGAAGACGATGAAACAAATTCTTAACACAATACTTGCAGCCGCAGCTCTTTTGGCTCTGTATTCCTGCGGCGAAGAAAACTCAAACGGCGGTCTTCCCACGGTCACGACCCTCGAGGTACAGAAAGTGAGCAGCAGCACCGCAGTCCTGCGCGGAAGCACCCGCGGCGGCGTGGACAATATGATCTGCCGCGGAGTATGTTTTTCCGAATCGGAGATATTCTCATTCAAGGACAGTCCCTGCGTTTCAACCGATGCTGGAGAAGGAGAATTCGAAATCAGGACATATGAGCTGAAATCGTTGACGAAGTACCATATCAAGGCATTCGCTGTGATGAATGACGGCGAGATAGTCTATGGCGAGGCATTGGAGTTCTCCACGACCGATTTCTCGCTTCCTTCAGTCAGCATCGATCCCGTCTCCGGCATCAATGCCACGGAAGCCACATTCAGCGGTGCGCTTGTCGACGAAGGCGACTGCGAAGTTTCGTCATTCGGCTTCGTTTACGCTCCCAAGGGTTCGTATTCAGCGTTGGAAATCGGGCAGAGCGGCGTAATCTCCGTAATGGCGGAAACCGAGGACGGAGAGAGCTTCAGCTACACATCCACCGAACTTGCCGTCAATACGACATATGACATACGCGCCTTTGCGAACTGCGAACAGGGCACAGGCTATTCGGAGGTCATATCATTCTCTACCCCGGATGTCAAACCCGTCCTTTTCGATGCGATAACGGTAACTGAAAACGACTATACCGCCCTCTCGATCAAGAGTGCCATCACCGACGCACAGGGTTCGACCGTTACGGCATTCGGCTTCGTATGGTCAACCGAAGAGAAGAGTCCTTCGCTCGGAAATTCGACGAGGGTCGATCTTACCGACCAGAACGATATGGCTTACTCTTTCGAGAATGTTCACGCCGGAACGGTTTACTATATCAGAGCCTTTGCACAGACCAACGAAATAGGCAACTGCTACAGCAGCGTTCTGAAGGTTCGTGTCAAGACATACGACTGCAACGGTGGAATGATTACCATCAGCCCGAAGAATCCGGTCTATATCGGATGGCTGGGCGACTATGAACAGCCTTCGATGCCGGCCAAGTACCTTGGCGCCCACGATGGCGACTTCATCGTTAACCAAAGCGTCAACCGTTCGTCATCACCGGTACCTTCCGAAGCGAACGTCAAACCGTTCTGCATTGCAAAGTACGAGGTCACCAACCGCGACTTCCTCGAGTGGCTGAACTTCAGCAAGAGCACCGGCACGATTGCCGAAGGCTCTTTCCAGGGCCGTGCCATCTTCTTCTCCGGATATTCCGACATTACATACGATGGCACCAAGTGGGTCTGCGATGAGAATTACCTGGACTGCCCCGTTGTAGGTGTAACGTTCTTCGGAGCCAGCGCATTCTGCGAATTCTTCGGCGGTTACCTGCCAAACGAGGCTCAGTGGGAAATTGCTGCCCGCGGCAACTATTACTCCGACGACCCTGCCGCTCCTATGTTCCGCTACAGCGGAAGCGACACTCTCGAGGATGTGGCCGTATGTTCAACCAAGGGTTCGGTGGCTCATTGCCAGCCTGTCGGAAGCAAGAAGCCCAACCAGCTCGGCATCTACGATATGAGCGGAAACGCGCAGGAGATGACACGTTCCGGATGGGGCAACTATTCGGCCACTTACACCGACGTTGCCTGGTCTTCGAAGAACCAGATAACCGTTCGTGGCGGACGGGCGCAGAGAGGTGTTGCCAACACTTTCCAGAACTGCACACGCGATGCCTTGGACATTCTTAACCCGCAAGCGTACAGCAATTACATAGGATTCCGATTTGCCTGTGACCCTCAAGATGAAGATTAACGCTCTATTGTGCGGTTTGTTATGCAGCATTCCTCTGGCGGCGAGTTCGCCGGAGGAAAGGCTGTATGATGCCGCCATCGAACGCATCTGCCCCGAGCATTTCGTTTATAACTGGAGGGATGCGGTCGTACTGAAAGCTCTCACGGACATCTACCGCGACGTCCCTGCAAAAAGGTATGAAATAGGTAGCCGTATCCTCGATGTGATGGAATACGTGGCCCCGAAGGCATACGGCAAACATCCGAACGCCATTGCACCCGCCTGCGGATTCGCCTTCCTTGAGGAGATCGGGGAAGCAGACGCAGCTGTCTCCGAAGCGGCGGAACGTGTCTACGGGCAATATCAGGACATGCTTCGCACTGTCGATGGTGCTTGCTCGCACAGGGCTGCAACTATGGAACTCTGGGATGACAGTCTCTATATGCTCGAGATATTCCTGCTGGGAATGTACCGTGCCGGAAAAGGCGAAGAGTATCTGAACGAATGCGTCAGTCAGGTTCTTTCGCACGCCAGTCGGCTTGAAGATCCGAAGAGCGGCTTATGGTACCACGGCTGGGCCGAAAGCATCTGGCCGCTGCAGGACGAATTGAGCATTTACGGATGGAACAGCAATCCCCTGCACCGCAGCAACGAATTCTGGGGTCGCGGAAACGGCTGGATTGCAATGACCTATGCCGACCTTCTGGAAGCATTGCCCGAAGAGCATCCCGCACGGAAAACGATACTTGAACAGTACCTGGCAATGGTTAAGACATTGCTTCGCAAACAGGACAGAAAGACCGGCCTGTGGTATCAGCTCCCGGACATTCCGAAAGCCAAAGGCAACTTTCTGGAAAGTTCGTGCACGGCCATGTTCGGCTACGCCATCGCAAAGGGGGTCAATATCGGAGTGCTCGACAGCAAATGTCTCTCATCGGCCCGGAAAGCATACGCCGGGCTCTGCGAATACTGCATCGAGACCGACACGGACGGCCGCGCGACGCTTGGAATGGTATGCGAAGGCACCTGCATTGGCGATCGTGACTATTATCTCGGCAGAAAGACCTCCCTAAACGAGACCTATGCCACAGGTGCTTTCCTTATGCTTGCAAATCAATTGAACAAAATACAATAATAACCAATCAATCAAGTTTTATGAAAACAAAGAATTTCATTCTGCTCGCTACAGCGCTGCTGTTTGCAGCCGCCTGTCAGGACGACATCAAACTCGAAGTCGCTCCGGACGACAACCAGGAAGAGCAAAAGGACGATGGCTCGGACATCCCCGAAGTCAAGGAGTTCGTCCTCTTCGCAACCGCTTCCGAGGCACCTGTCCCGACCAAGACAGAACTCGACAGCGAAAACTACATCGTATGGAAGAGCGGCGACGCACTCAGCGTCTGGGGTGACGGAAAGACGAATGTCAAACTCACACTTGACTCAGACTCAGCAGGCGAAAGGACAGGCGCTTTCAGCGGCGAATTCACGCCTTCGGGCTCTGATTTCGACCTGACCGCCATCTACCCGTACAGCGAAAGCTACGGCACCGATGCCACAGCAGTCACAGTAACCATTCCTGCCACTGTTGACCAGAAGACTTCTGTCAATGAAATCATCGGCAAAACCGACTTTATGTTCGGCAAAGCGTCGTTCACCGGCACACCCGAGAAGTATGCGATGTCATTCACTCATCCCCTGGCGCTTATCGACATCAAAGTTGACGCCAGCACTTCGTGCCTCCGTACCGCTACTCTCAGCACCGTTACAATCGAATCCAACGGAGATGCCATCGTAGGTGACTTCACCGCCGATCCTGCAAACGGCACCCTCACCGAAGGATCTGCTTCAGGCAAGCTTCTTACCGTCAACTTCCCCGCCACTGCGTCTGCCTCTAGCGTCCAGCACGCCTGGGTTGCAATCAGACCGGTTGACCTTACAGAAGCAGGCTGCACCATCGTCCTCACTATGACCAACGGCCAGAAACTTACATTCAATGTCAAGCCGCAGGCTGCGTTCGAGGCAGAGACCATATACACATTCAATCTCGACGACCTCGACACCCGTGTTGACAAGAGGCAGGCCAACCCGACCTACTTTGACCTGGTAGCTGCTCACAGTGGTCCGGGCTCGAACAGAGCGAACTGTTACATTGTCCGCGAGGGCGGTTATTATAAATTCGCTGCCCAGCGCGTTGACAAGACAAACGTCTTCGGCAGTTCCACAAGCGGATATACCGCAGACTGGCTCTGGGCCACAGGCACAGAAAGCAAAGTCGATGCAGTCGGTTTGGGCGGCAGCGGTGCCGTGAACTTCCGCGTACAGGCCGAGGCCAATGGCAATACCATCATTGCAGTTTCTGACGCCGACAAGAACATAGTATGGAGCTGGCACATCTGGTGCTCTGTCGAAGACCCCATGACCCCCACAACCTGGTCAAGGGGTAATAGCTGGAATGTAAGCGCCCGCAATCTTGGGGCGCTCAGCACAACGGATGGCGATTCCAATACGAACCTACTTTACTATCAATACGGGCGCAAGGATCCATTCCCCGCAAGCACTGACAACGTCGTTTTCAACACAAGCTCGACAGCATTCAAGTCAACGGATCTGACGATGACATCTGTAAACAACAGCGGAGTTCCCACAGATGCAGTTGCATTCGCCGTTGCGAACCCCACGAAATTCATAAACAGCACCGGAAACAACACCTGGGTAAAGGGTAAAACAATGGATGAAGTTCAAACCCTCTGGTCAAATTCTTCGTCACTTGCGAAAGATAAAACAATTTATGACCCCTGCCCTGCCGGATATTCTATGATTATCAATATCGACCAGGCGTGGTACACGTATTTCGTTGCAAAGACTGCCAGCACAGAATATGGAGTAACCTTCAATACCAAGGGCATTACTTACACCGACCCTGACGGATATTCCACATATTATCCGGCTGCCGGTTATCTGAATACACTTAACGACCTGAAGGAAAGCGGAACTAACGTCAGAGTTTGGTCTGCGACTCTCAAAGGCTCGGATACAAATATTCAGGGAAGAATGCTGTACGTTACAGTTGCCTCCGGAACTATTACCAACAACACTGCCAGGACATATTTTGCATTGCCTGCAAGGTGTCTTAAAATGAACTGATAATCGGTACAGCAATGAAATATTCAGAATACAATGCCCCCGTGTGCAAGCAGGTGGCAATCAGCAATGAATCCGTTCTGTGCAGTTCGCAGGTGCAATTCAAGAAGCACGAAGGAGATATTCTCTGGGGTGATGAAGGCGAAGATGATGAATAGAGGAGCAGGACTGCTTGTCTGCGCATCTTTGATTCTGACGGCAATTACCGGGTGCCTTGACAGAAAGGCATCCGGTCTGCCGAAAGAAGCCCGAAGGGTGCTCGCAGGAATCAAGGAGCCGTCTTTCAGAAACGCAGAATACCTGATTACGGATTTCGGAGCAGTCGGTGACAGCCTTACCGACTGCAGGGAAGCAATCAACTCCGCCATCACCCTCTGCAGCGACGAGGGCGGCGGAAAAGTTGTCATTCCAGATGGCAAATGGGTGTGCAACGGTTGCATCAACCTCAAAAGCAATGTCAATCTGCACCTCGACGACAATGCGGAACTTCTTTTCAGCCCCGAACCGGAAGACTATCTCCCCGGGAACATAACCGTATGGGAAGGAACGGAGTTCTTCAACTACTCTTCGCCCATACGCGCCTACCACTGCAACAACGTGGCGATCACGGGCAAAGGCACGGTCAACGGACGTGCGAAGAACACTTTCGGCAAGATGCGCCCCCAGCGCTCGGCAATGCAGGACACACTGCGCCAGATGGGTATCGACCAGATTCCTGTTCAGGAACGCTGCTTCGGCAAGCGCTCGATAATGCCGCCCAATATGATAGAGCCTTTCGGCTGCAAGAACGTTCTCATTGAAGGCATCACTATCCTGGACAGCCCCTACTGGGTGATACATCCCCTCTTCTGTGACAATGTCATAGTACGTGACGTGACCATCGACTCTCACAATCTCAATAACGACGGCTGCGACCCCGAGTACACCACCAACGTGCTGATAGAGGGCTGCCGGTTCAACACCGGAGACGATGCCATAGCAATCAAGGCCGGACGCGACCAGGATGCCTGGCGCATCGGCCAGAAGACATCGAACATCATCATACGCGACTGCGACTTCTCATCACGCTGCAACGGCCTTTGCATAGGCAGCGAAATGGCCGCCGGAGTCGAGAACGTATGGATGCATAATGTCCATATCGGCGTATGTCACAGTGCAATCTATTTTAAATCGAATCTCGACCGCGGCGGATTCATCCGCAACGTATGGGTTGACGGCATAGATTGCGACAGGGTCAAAACCGCCCTCATCAGGTTTGAGAACAACTATCACGGAGGACGCGGCGGCTACCATCCCACCACATTCGAGAACTTCAGCATTTCGAACGTCAACTGCAAGGATTCCGGAGAATGCGGATTCTATGCGGTCGGGGTCGAAGGATACCCTATCAAAAACCTCAGGCTAAAAGACATAGCCATAGATACGGCATCCAAACCTTACATAATGGAAACCGTCGAAGATGTCGTTTTCGACAATGTTACAATAGGCGGAGAAAAACTGCCGCGAGTGCCCGATACGCTCGCCGGCAACATTTTACACGACGACTGATAATTTTTTATGACAGGACTTCTGACTACCCTTCTGCTCGCAGGCGGACTTATGTGCAACTCGCACGACATTAGTTCGCTTGCCCAGTGGGGCCCATATTCGAAACAATATTCGGGGATATCGCACATATCCGACAATGCGGGCGGCAGGCGCGTGGACTTCACCGTCGTACCCGGTTTCTACAGACGCTCGTATATGGTTCCCAACGTACTTTTCGAGTCGGGCTGCTACCCTTGGAAAGCCAATACAGACCTCAGCGAAATAGCATACCGCTACGAACTTGAGTGGAAAGACCGCGTATATGTGGACGTGACATATCACACTCTTGACAAAGGCACCGTTCTGGTGGAGATGAAATGCGTCAACAACACGCAGTCGGTTCAGAACCTCCTTCTTCACTCCGTATGTTCGGCCCACGCCGACGAGAATCTGAGCGAAGTCAAGTTGGAGGAGGAAACGTCCGTCAGCTATGCGATAGATTACATTTCCTACGAGCCCGCTTTCCACGACCACGCATATTCGCTCGTTTATGACGGCTGGATGAGAGGAGAAAAACGCGATCCCCTTTCGCTGTCAGGCAGCATAGTATCCACATCCGGCAAAGCCGGAGACAGGCTTGTCTGCAACAGTCCCTCCGACGGCCCTGTGCAAATGCGCTTCAGGGCGAAAGACGGCCTCGAAACAAAGGTTCGTGTCAACGGCACCGTTTACAGCATCAAAGGGTCCGGAGAATACGCTTTTCTGAATCTGGGTAGCGTCGGAAAGACAATCGAACTTGTCACCCTTGGAGAAGGGGTGCTCGAAATCGATGCTTTCATTGAGGGTGAAGATGCGCAGGTCATCCCCGCTCCTCACAAATACAGACCCGCACTCGAAGAGGCCGAAGGGAACTGTCTTATGCATTATGAAGGGATTGACGACTGGTACGGCATAGGTTGGAACTATCCGCTTACAGATGTCAAACAGTACGAGAACGGTGATTTGGATGTCTTTATGCGCACCACCGTCCACCGTCATCCTCCCGTCTATTTCCACGGCGACAAGAAAGGGCACTTTGTGTCGGCATTCCAGCGCCCGATTGTGCTGGAACCCCAGTCGGACACCACCCTGTTCAACATTCTCTGCTGCGGTGACAAGTCATCGGTAGAGAAGACTCTCAACAGTTTCCGCTCCGACGAACGGCAGTTCACCGCATCCATAGCGGAAGATGAGCCGCAGGAAAGCAACGCCTACAGCTTCGGCGAACAGCTGATGGAAGCGACAATACTTACCGATGTTGTCTATCCTGTCTATACGCAGCGCGAATTCATCCGCCACTTTACGCCGGGCAAGAACTGGAACAGCCTTTACACCTGGGATTCCGGCTTCATCTCGCTGGCCCTTGGATGCCTCGACCCCCAGCTGGCTTTCGAGAATCTGCGTGCATATACCACCGAACCCGGCTGCCAGAGCGCATTCATACACCACGGCACTCCCCTTCCCACACAGTTCCTCGCGTTCGAGGAATTGATAGGCAAGGGTATCAGCGACGAACAGGTGGCATTCCTTTACCCCAGATTCAAGCAATACTACGATTTCGTAGCGGGTCATAATCCCGAATCGGTAACGATGATGGATTCGGGCCTGATACGTACCTGGGACTATTGGTACAGCACAGGAGGGTGGGATGACTACCCGCCACAGCACGAACTCCGTTCCCGGACGGAACTGTACCCCAGCGTAGCCCCTATGGTCTCGTCATCGTACTACATAAGGGCTGCGAAGATTCTGCGTATGGTTGCCGCGAAACTCGGTTACAGCAAAGATGTCCGCCAATACGACGCCGACATCAAGAAGATGTCCGAGCCCATACTGAAGTATGCCTGGGATAGCGAGGAAGGCTATTTCGGATACGTTACGCACAACTCTGACGGCAAACCCGACGGGATTTTCCGCTATAGCGACAATTCAAACTACAACAAGGGCCTCGACGGTGTAATGCCCATTATGGCAGGCATCTGCCCCGAGGGTATACGCAGCGAGCTCCTGGGGCACATATTCTCCCCCGACGAGATGTGGGCCGACTGCGGGATATCCACGGTTGACCGGAGCGCTTCGTACTACCGCGAAGACGGATACTGGAACGGAGGCGTATGGATGCCGCACCAGTATGTTCTTTGGAAAACGATGCTTGACTATTGCCTCTGGGATGAGGCGGACAGGATAGCTTTCACTGCGCTTGACGTTTGGAACCGCGAATGCACCGAGACATACGAGTGCTTCGAGCATTTCGTGATTTCATCGGGACGCGGTGCCGGCTGGCACAATTTCTCCGGGCTTTCCTGCCCTGTAGTCAACTGGTACAAAGCATATTTCGAACCGGGAACGGCTACCGCCGGTTTCGACACCCTAATCAGCGACGCTTCTTTCTCCGAAGACAAGGATGCTTTCAAAGCCACCCTTTCCTTTGACAAGGACGCCGCAGGTCGACAAGTTTCACTTATGGTCTGCCTGGCAAAGGGCCACAGCTATACTGTTAAGCTGAATGGAAAGGCGGTTGATGCAGAGCAGGTAGCTGACGGGCTCATACGCATAAAAGTAAAAGCAAGCAACAAAACTCAAACTCTCGATATACAATGAAAAGATTCTTTCTTTCAGCAAGTTTACTGCTGCTCCCCATCCTTGCCGGAGCAAAAGTGACGCTTCCTTCGGTGATAGGTGACAATATGGTTCTGCAGCAGCAGAGCGAAGTGGCCCTGTGGGGCAGCGCCAAAGCGTCCGGAAAGGTTACCGTAGATGTCTCCTGGGCAAAGAAGAAGACCACCGTCACGGCAGATGCAGACGGCAACTGGTCTGTCAGGATAGCAACCCCGGCGGCAGGAGGCCCGTACAGCATCACATTCAGCGATGGGGAAAAGACTACGGTGAACAATGTCCTGATAGGTGAAGTATGGTTCTGCTCAGGCCAGTCCAATATGGAAATGCCTGTCAAAGGCTTTGCCGGGCAAAGGGTCGAAGGATCTGCAGAGGCAATACTCGAGGCCGACAAATCAACTCCGATAAGAATCTGCAGCATCGCAAGATGCACTTCGGCAACCGAGAAGGAATCGTGCAGGGCCGTATGGCTTGAGCACGAACCGGACGCTGTAGCCGATTGCAGCGCTACTGCATATTTCTTCGCACAACAACTCACCAAAAGCCTTGGAATTCCGGTCGGAATCATTGTTTCAAGCTGGGGAGGAACCCCTATCGAGAGCTGGATCAACCGCGACACATTTGAAAAAGAATTCCCCGGAATCAGTCTTGATCACCTCGACGCTGAAAAACTTCCAGAGAAACCGCAGTATCTGCCCTGCACCCTGTTCAACGGTATGGTGGCACCCATCATCCCCTATACAATCAAGGGATGGATATGGTATCAGGGCGAGAGCAACCGAGGCTCGGAAGACCTTTACCGCCAGCTACAACCCGCGTATGCGCGTATGATGCGCAAACTTTGGGACCAGCCCGAAATGCCGTTCTATTTTGTCCAGATTGCGCCCTATGCCTTCCGCGGATCGTGTGAAGACGACACTGCCGCAAGGCTTATGGAAGCCCAGGCTCTCAGCCTCAAGGACATCCCTCACAGCGGAATGGTCACAACCGCGGACATAGGCGACTGCTGGTGTATCCATCCGGCAAAGAAGAAAGAGGTAGGTCAGAGGCTCGCACTGCTTGCCCTCCGCAAAGATTATGGAAAGAACCTGAGGTGTGCAATAGCTCCCAGCTACAAAGAAGCCGAATTCAAGGATGGCAAAGCGATTGTCACCTTCAATGACAACTATCTTGGACTCGGCCCCATCAACGTGAATATCGAAGGCTTCGAACTCGCTGGCGAAGACAGGGTTTTCCATCCCGCTTCAGCAAGGATAAGAAAAGACAGAGCTACTGTCGAAGTAAGCTGCGAAGAAGTCAGCAACCCCGTAGCGGTCAGGTACATATTCCACAACTACGCACCAGGAACACTTGTCAACAATTTCGGCCTGCCCGTTGGACCTTTCCGCTCTGACGACTGGCCCAAGGAATAATAAAACAATCCAATCATATGCGCTTACATCCATTCACCACACTCCTGTGCCTTCTGTTTTCGGCTGTCGCTTTTACTGCATGCGATGCCGACGTGCAGGCTGCAAAGGGACTCGCCAGGAGAATCATTCCCGAAAAGGCCGGCGAAATTCGTTTTGTCTGCACACATGAGGACGATGACTTCTATAGCCTCGAAACCAGGAACGGCAAACTTGTCATCACCGGCAACAATGCCGGTTCGATGGCTTTCGCCCTCGGCGATTACCTCCGCGACTCGTGCCTTGTGAGCGTAAGCTGGTTCGCAGACGACCCCGTAAGTCAGCCTTCGGCTTTGCCGGCTATGTCGGGATGCGAAACACGCAGAGCACTGCTTCCACATCGTTTCTTCCTGAACTACTGCACCTTCGGATACACCCTGGCCTGGTGGAAATGGAACGACTGGGAGAGACTCATTGACTGGATGGCCCTGAACGGTGTCACAATGGCACTCGCCAACACCGGGCAGGAGGCAATATGGCAAGATGTGTGGGAAGAAATGGGACTCACCGCGCAGCAGACAAGGGAATACTTCACGGGGCCGGCATTTCTCCCCTGGCACCGTATGTCCAACATCGACGGATGGGACGGTCCCCTGCCACAGAAATGGATTGACTCGCAGGCTAGACTGCAGAAAAAGATAGTCAAGCGCGAGGCTTCTCTCGGCATCACCCCCATCTTGAGCGCATTCAACGGTCACGTTCCAAGTACGCTGAAAGAACTGTATCCTGACGCAGACATAAGACAACTCTCGCGTTGGAGCGGATTCCCCGACAACTACACCTGCTGGTACCTGAGCCCTTCGGATACGCTGTACACACGGATTCAAGGGCTTTTCCTCGAAAAACAGAAAGACCTGTACGGCCAGCCGGGGCACATATACGGACTTGATCCGTTCAACGAGGTCGATCCGCCCAGTTGGGAGCCTGAGTATCTTGCAGAGGCATCTGAAAAGACATATCAGACTCTCGCGGCCTTCGATCCGGACGCCATTTGGTTGCAGATGGGATGGCTTTTCTGGCACGCACGGAACCGATGGACCCAAGAGCGAATTGAAGCCTATCTCTCCACCGTTCCCAAAGGCAGACTCCTGATGCTCGACTACTACTGTGAGATGGTCGAAATATACACGCAGACAAACAATTTCTACGGGCAGGATTTCATCTGGTCGCACCTTGGCAATTTCGGAGGCAACACCCTTTCCTGCGGCAATTTCAAGGATACAGAGCAGAAACTCGACCGCGCTTTCGCACAGGCCGGACCGGGCTTCAAGGGTGTCGGCAGTACACTGGAGGGGCTCGGAGTCGACCGCAGCATCGTGGAATATACGCTCGACCGCGCCTGGGAGAAGCGTACCGGCTCGCGCGAATGGGTGAAAGCCTCGGCTGACGCACGTTTTGGAGCTTCCGACCCCGCATATGAAAAGGCTTGGGATATCCTATATGACAGCACCTCCACACAAATTGCAGGGCTTCGTGCAATGCTTATGTCAATAAGGCCTAATATCAGGGGCCGCAACCGCTGGCAGCAGACGGGACCTATGTACGACAACCACAATTTGCTCAGCGCCTGGGGGTCCCTGCTCAACGCGCCAGAATCGGAAACAGACGACTACCGTTTCGACTGCGTCAACATAGCGCGTCAGTGTCTGGAAAACCACTTCGGCGAGGTTTACCGCAAGTCGCTGGAAGATTTCCAGGAAGGACGGGTCGATGAATTGAAGGAGGATGGGGCATATCTGCTGGGCATTATCGACGATCTTGATGCCCTGCTCGCCACCGACAGTTATTTTCTTCTTGGAAAATGGCTCGAAAGCGCAAAGGCTTTCGGAGACACCCCCGAAGAGAAGGCATACTATGAGCGTGATGCCAGGCTGCTGATTACTACCTGGGGAGCCCGCGGCAATGGTCTAATCGACTATGCAGCAAGGTCGCTCAGCGGGATGCTCTCATCGTATTACAGACCGAGATGGGAAAAATTCTATGTTTCGCTCGCGGAAGCGCTCGAACAAGGCAGGGAGCTTGACGCTGCTGCCTTCGACAATTGGTGCAAGGATTTCGAATGGCAATGGGCCACGTCAGACAGGACATCCTTCCCTGCCGAAGCACAAGGAGACCCGGTAGCAGCCTCCCGCGCTCTCTATTCGAAATATCATTCCAACATCGAACAGTAGGAGCACTCTAATGCTATTTTGGTCACCTGGACAAAAAGTAGAATGATTTGTCTTTGCTTTTTGTCAGGTGGACAAAAAGTAGGATGATTTGCTCTTGTATTTTGCCGGGTGGACAAAAAAAATAGGATGGAAGGGCAAAAGTCAAGCGCGAGGAGAGCACCTGTGGCGAGCTCGGCGCAGCGCTTGACCTTTGCCGCCGGAGTCATATATTCCGTCTGCAGTGCCCCTCTTATATCCCGCAGCCTTTATGTATTTGCGCCAAAACCGTGACCAATCTGTAAAATTAATACGGGTTAGTCACGCCTTCCTTTTATAATAGCCTGATTAACAATATGAAATAAAACACGACCGTGACCAACCTGTAAATAAAAAACGGGTTAGTCACGTTATCTTTTTGCAAGAACCTGATTATCAATGGAAAAGAAAATACGACCGTGGCCAACCTGTAAATAAAAAACGGGTTAGTCACGTTATCTTTTTGCAAGAACCTGATTATCAGTGGAAAAGAAAATACGACCGTGACCAACCTGTAAAATTAATACGGGTTAGTCACGCTATCTTTTTGCAAGAATCTGATTATCAATGGAAAAGAAAATACGACCGTGACTAACCTGTATATAAAAAACGGATTGGTCACGCTATCTTTACGGACAGTCGGTATCCGGTGAAGAAGACCAGGAGTAGCCGCAGGAACCGGCACCGCCGCACCTGTTACCGACAAGGAAACGGGCTTTTTTGATGTGCCGACCGTCAGGAGATCGCTCCTGTAAGGGTGGCGCATCAATAAAGGACCATCGGGAAAACTATGTGTTTGGTTCCATTAATCCTGGTCTGGTCACAGAGCGTTGTGCGTGCCGATGATGGCGGGGTGCCGGAGCGCAGGTCGCATGGCTGAAATGCGCCGGAGGGCGGAGGACGGTTATTGCCGGGGCCCGTAGCCGCCCGCGGCACGTAAGCGGGAG
>JAZLKT010000098.1:0-9332 GCA_045597785.1 Candidatus Cryptobacteroides sp. | reverse complement strand
TATGTTGCTGAACTGCTCGTCGGCAAGTTCGAGCATGCCGGCTATGCGGTTGAGATTGCGTATGTATTCGCGGGGCACCTCCACGCCGCTCTTGTAGCCGGTATCGTGGTACATCGTGGCCCAAACATGCTGCAGGGCGGTGCGCATCTGCAGTTCGAAGCGGATTTCGTTGAGTTCCGGCATCGCAGGGTCGCTGTACAGGCTCGCGGGGATGCGGCAGATGTAATGCAGCGAGTTATAGCCGAAACTGTCGAGCTCGTGCATCTTGCGTTTGTCAACGCTGTCGGCCCAGTCAACATCGAAGAGTTTCTCCACTACAGCCGATATCTTGTCCACCTCATCGGTGTAGAAAGTGATTACGCGCAGACCAAGCACGTCGGTGATATCCGAAAGCGAAGCATATTTCGAGCCCTTGAGTTCCAGTTTGCCCACCAGGCTGGCTTCAGTCTTCACCCGGGCTTCCATTGCCGTGATATACAGACCGCTGGCCTTGATCTGCTCCTGAAGGCGGGAGACGGCGACATCGCGCATCCTCTCGAAAACGGGCAGAAGGTCACGGTATTCCTGCAGAATCATCTCGCAGTGCAGGTCGAGTCCGTAATTTTCCAATGGTGTTTGCATAGCTTACAAATTTGCCATTTTTTACTCTGTTTTCCAAACTTTAAGATATTCTTCCAGAGCCCACATCTCGTCGCGCCAGCGGGCAGCCGCGGTGAAGTCAAGTTCGGACGCCGCCTTTTTCATCTTTTCCCTGTCTTCGGCAACCATCTTTTCCACCTGTCCGCGCGAAAGCGAACGGATTACCGGATCCTGCAGGACTGCCGCAAGGTCGGCCCTCACATATCCGTCCACATAGGCATTCGAGCCCGGGCGGAGACCGTCGTGACCGATGCCCACGCTGATACGGCCCTTGCCCAAGGTCGAAGGGTCGGGCAGGAAGTGGGGGTCGTCGTAGCTGTTGGCCGCGCTGAAGTGCCCGCCTCCGATTGCTGCGGCCAAGGGATTATGCTTTGTCTCCACGGCCCGTGGAACGATGCCGTGGGCCTTATTGTAGGCTATCTGCTTTTCCCGGCGACGGTTGGTTTCGCGTATCGTGGCATCCATCGAGTCGGTTATGCTGTCGGCATACATTATCACAAGGCCGTTGAGATTGCGGGCCGCACGGCCGGCGGTCTGTGTGAGCGAACGGAAAGTGCGCAGGAATCCTTCCTTGTCGGCATCCAGGATCGCCACGAGCGAGACACTCGGAATGTCAAGCCCCTCACGCAGCAGATTGACACCTATCAGGACATCGAAAAGGCCGTTCTTGAAGTCTTCTATGATTTCCACCCTTTCGGTTGTATCCACGTCGGAATGGATGTAGCGGCAGCGTATGCCTATGCGCGACATATATTCAAAAAGTTCCTCCGCCATACGCTTGGTGAGCGTGGTGACGAGCACCCGTTCGTCGGCTTCGGCCCTCTTGCGGACCTCCTCTACCAGGTCGTCCACCTGATGGAGGGTAGGACGCACCTCGATGGGCGGGTCAAGCAGGCCTGTCGGGCGGACTATCTGCTCGACCACCAGGCCGTCGCTCTTCGAGAGCTCGTATTCGGCCGGAGTGGCACTCACATACACCTTCTGGCCGGTCAGCGATTCGAACTCATCAAAAGTAAGAGGACGGTTGTCGGCCGCCGCGGGCAGACGGAAGCCGTACTCGACAAGAATCGATTTGCGGCTGTGGTCGCCTCCGTACATCGCATGAACCTGAGGAAGCGTGACATGACTCTCGTCTATGAAGGTAATGAAGTCGCGCGGGAAGTAATCCAGCAGGCAGAATGGCCTCTCCCCCTCCCTGCGGCCATCGAAATAGCGGCTGTAGTTCTCAATGCCGGGGCAGTAGCCGAGTTCCTTTATCATCTCGAGGTCGTTCTCGACGCGGCTCTTCAGGCGCGCCGCCTCGAGCCCCTTGCCCACCGACTCGAACCAGTCCAGCTGGGCGGCAAGGTCGTCCTGAATATGCGAGACGGCCGCGGCGCTGCGTTCCTTGGTGGTGACGAAGTTGTTCGCAGGATAGATACTTATGCTTTCGACGCTGTCTATGCGCGCTCCGCTCACGGGCTCGATGATGCTTATCGAGTCTATCTCATCGCCGAAGAATTCTATGCGTACGGCATTGTCCGCACCGCTGAGGAACACATCCAGCGTATCGCCGCGGACGCGGAAGGTCCCCCTCTTGAAATCGGCCTCCGTGCGGCTGTACAGGGCATCGACCAGCCGGTAGAGGAGCGAAGTCATCGAGCAGGTCTGCCCCCTGCGCAGGTCGATGGTCTGCGCGTGGAAGTCTTCGGGGTTGCCTATACCGTAAAGGCAGCTTACCGAACTGATGACTATCACGTCGCGCCGGCCCGACAGAAGGGCTGAAGCCGCACTGAGGCGGAGTTTCTCGATCTGGTCGTTGATCGACAGGTCCTTTTCGATATAAGTGTCGCTTACCGGCAGATATGCTTCGGGCTGATAGTAGTCGTAATACGAGACGAAGTACTCCACCGCATTGTCGGGGAAGAAACTCTTGAATTCGCCGTAAAGCTGTGCCGCAAGTGTCTTGTTGTGGCTCAGAATCAGGGCAGGCCTCTGAAGCCGTTCGATTACTCCAGCCATGGTGAAGGTCTTGCCCGAGCCCGTCACACCCAGAAGCGTGACATCACCCACCCCGCTCTCAAGAGCGGAGCAGAGCTGGTCGATAGCCTCCGGCTGATCGCCGGAAGGCTTGAACGGAGACTCCAGGCGGAACTTCATGGCCGGAACGTCAATCTACATCGACGGGGATAATGGAATAGAGCGGCACGTCCGTGGGGAATTCCTGAAGACGGGGCACCTTTGTCAGCTCTATCATCGTGTTGAAATAAACGCGTTCAGCTCCGAACTTGCGGATAAGCCTGTATGCCGCAGCCATAGTGCCTCCGGTTGCAAGAAGGTCATCGTGGACAAGGACAACGTCATCGGGGCCGATGGTACCGGTATGCATCTCGATGGAATCGTGGCCGTATTCGAGTTCATACTTTTCGGTGAACTTGCTGCCCGGGAGCTTGCCGTGCTTGCGCGCAACGACAAAGCCGGCACCAAGCCTGGCAGCCACTGCCGGCGCAAGGATGAAGCCGCGCGATTCGAGCCCGACGATCTTGGTGATACCCTTGTCCCTGTAGTGCTCCACCATACGGTCGATGAGTTCGTTCAGGCATTCGGGGTCGATAAGCAGGGTGGTAATGTCCTGAAAATGGATTCCCGGCTTGGGGAAATCCTCTATCACACGGATGTGATTGCGGAGTTCGTCTGTTGTCATAGTCTATATTCGTTTGACTTTGTTTACTGCCTTGATGCGTCCCACTGCCGAAATCACCTTGTCCAGCTCGGCACCCGAAGGGACGAGCAGCTGGACGGAAATCTGTTCGAGCCCGCCCTTGAGCACCGGAGACACGCTGCACGAACGTACCGATACGCGGAACTGTCCGGCGGCATCCATGACAGAATGGAGCGCGTTGCGATCGGGCTCGGCAAGCACATTGAGGGTGCAGAGGAATTCCCCGCTGCTCTGGGTCTGCTGCCATTTGACCCTCTGGATACGGTAAGGATAGCGTTCTATGAGCCTTGCGGCGTTGGGGCAGGACATCCGGTGAATCTTGATACCGGCGGTGCGGGTGACAAAACCGAACACATCGTCGCCGAAGACGGGATTGCAGCAGTGCGCCATAGTGTACTGCAGGCCCTTTACGTCCTTGGCGCTGAGCACGAGGATATCGTCGCCGCTGCTGCTGAAAGCCGTTTTTCGTGTCTCGTTTTCCTGAACTTCGGGCTTGGCGATGCTGTCGAACCCCTGAATGAACTCCTTGATATCGTTGACATCCAGCTGGTCGGTGCCTATGGCCGCCATCATCTGCAGGATACCCGGCAGGTGGTGCCTGCGTACATATTCGTGCTGCTGTTCGTCGGTGAATTCGAGTTTCCAGTTGCGCAGGCGCCTCTCAAGAACTTCACGGCCGGCGGCCGCATCCTTCCGGAGCGAGGCGTCAAGCTCCTGTTTGATTTTGGTGCGGGCCTTGCCCGTAACGACAAAGTCGAGCCAGTCTTTCGAAGGCTTCTGACTGCGGGTGGTCAGAATTTCCACCACGTCTCCGGTATGAAGGGTTTCGCGTATCGACACGGCCTTGCCTCCTACCCTTGCTCCAGAGCAGCGGCATCCGAGGCCCGAGTGGATATTGAACGCAAAGTCGAGCACCGATGCACCGGCGGGCAGAATCCTGAGCTCGCCCGTAGGGGTAAAGACGAATATCTCATCGTTCGGAGCAGAAGGCATATCCTCAGGGCTCAGGGAGGCGGGATGTTCGAGGGCGTAGCGCACGGACGTAAGCCAGCCGGCGAGAGTCTTTTCGGACGATATGCCCTTGTACGACCAGTGCGAAGCGAGACCGCTTTCGGCGATTTCGTCCATACGGCGCGTGCGTATCTGCACTTCGATATATGCTCCGTCGCGGTTGCGCACGGTAATGTGAAGGCTCTCATAGCCGTTGGGCTTGGGATTGGTAAGCCAGTCGCGGAGCCGCTTCGTATCGGGCTCGTATTCCTGGGTCACATAGGAATACACCTTCCAGCAAAGGTCCTTCTCAACCACGGGGTCCGGTTCGCAGTCGATGATGAAACGCATCGCAAACACATCGTACACGCCTTCGAAGGGCACCCCCTGTGCGCGCATCTTGCGGTATATCGAATAGGCGGTCTTGGTGCGGACCTTCATCTTGTAATGTATGCCAGCCGCATTGAGTTTTTCCTGAAGCGGTTCGATGAACTCGCGCGAAAGCTTTTCGCGTTCAGGGGCGGTAGCGGCCAGCTTGTTCTTGATTGAGCGGTACTGCTCGGGGTCGGCGAACTTGAAATAGATGTCCTCAAGCTCGGACTTTATGTTGTACAGGCCCAGCTGGTGCGCGAGGGGGATATACAGCATCAGAGTCTCGAGCTGTTTCTGCTCGCGCGAACTTTTTGGGAAGGATCCCAGGCTTCGCATTATCTCCAGGCGGTCGGCAATCTTGATGACCGTCACACGCGGGTCAGGCGAATACTTGACTATGAGTTTCTTGTAGTTCTCGGCTTCGAGCCTGGTATCCTTGGGCTTGATGGTCGAAATCCGGTTCAGACCGTCCACCATTACAAGCACGTCCTGAGGGAATCCGTCAAGCGGAATCTCACGATGCACACGCGTGGCCTCGTGCAGATAAACGGCCGCAATGCATTCCTCGCCCAAGCCGATTTCATCCCTGACAATCGCCGCCACGGCATCGGGATGGCCGATGAAAGGGGTCTGATCGCTACGCACCTCATCCTTGAGGACCTCAAGCGCGATTGCCCGCGCGCGTACTACAAGATCGCTGCTCATTTCTTCTTGGAATTGCGTTTTTCACGCACACGACGGTCAAGCTCGCTCTGATAGTCGCGGGCATAAGCATCGTGTTCGCGGAAGGTTTTCGAAAATTTGTGCCGGCCGTTGAACTCGCTCGAAGCGCAGAAATACATATAGCCCGAGGCCGTGTCTGCGTTCAGCACGCCGTCAAGCGCTTCTTTGGTTGGCGAGCATATGGGCCCGGGCGGGAGGCCGTAATGCGTATAGGTGTTGTATGGGGAATCGACCTCCAGATGTTCGTAGAGTATGCGGCTGATCTTGAAGTCGAAGCAGAACTGCACCGTAGGGCAGGCCTGAAGGGGCATCCCCTTGCGCAGCCTGTTTATGTACACTCCGGCTATCTGCGGGTATTCGGGAGAGTAGTTCGATTCGCAGTTGACAATCGATGCCAGGGTGACCACCTTTTCGCGTGTGAGGCCCAGAGCTTTCGCCTGCGCATCACGCTTGGGGGTCCAGAAAGCGTCATACGCCTTCTTCATCCGGGCAAGAAGGTCTTCTGCGGAAATATTCCAGTACATTTCGTATGTGTCCGGAATAAAGAGGGCGAACATGTTCTGCGGGCTGAATCCAAGGCTGCGCAGAAGCCGGGCATCGCTTATTGCCGATGCTATGGAGGTGGAATCGAGCTGGATCTGGCGCGATAGTTTTCCGGCTATGTCGCCCACCGAGCGGAGGTTTCCGCTTAGAGTCACCCGCACCGGAGACTGCCAGCCGTTATTGAGCATACGCGCGACATAAATGCACGGGAAGTCTTTCTCAATACGGTAATGGCCGGGCTTCATGAATTCGCCAACGCGTCCCTTTTCAAAGGTACGGGAAAGCCTCGAAGGATATCTCACTCCCGCCGCGGCATCAAGCTTTTTCACCACAGAGGCGGGAGTATCGCTCTTAAGGACGACTACCTCGGCACCGGAGCGGAAAGCACCTATCCTGTTGGTAAGGAGCCAGTCGCCCGCCACCAGAGCCGCAATTGCGAGCAGCAGGGTGAAGGCGGCTCCCGCCACAGCGGTCTTGCGTCTGTTGTGCTTGCGTTTCGATGCCATACGCTATCGGAGCAGTATTTCGTCTTCGGCGTTGAGGACCTGGTCGGCGCCGATGCCGTTGAGTTTGCAGAGTGACTTGAGCTTCACTCCGAACCTCTGGCTTATCTCCCGAAGATCCTCTCCGTCCTCGGCCACGATGTATTTGTCAAGCCCCTTTTCGGTGCGCGATTTCTTCCGGGCCAGATAAACCATCGTTCCGGGCAGAAGCACCGCAGGCTCGTCGGCAAGGTCGTTGAAGGAAAGTATCTCACGCAGAAAAAGGTCGTAAGAGCGCGCGATGGAGGCGTAGGTCTCGCCTTTCTGCGAATAAACGAACGCGACTCCGTTCTTTTCGTACCTGGGGCGGAAGAACTCGAACTCATATCGTTCCTCGTACTTGAGCGGGACACGATGTATCTCTTCAAGCTGGAGAGGCGTCTGGGCCTCGACCCGTCCGAGGTCATATCTCGAAAGATCGTACCTTTCGATTATTCCAATGAGTTTGTCGGCATACTTGGGGTCGGTGGCATATCCGGCGGCCTTGAGCCCGCGTGCCCAGCCCTTGTAGTCTGTGGGATGCAGGTCAAAGAGAGACTTGTAGCGGTCGGAATAGCGCAGGAAGTCGGAATGATCGCGGAACGATTCGTCCGGCTTGTCGTAGGCCCGGAAGCACTCGTTGGGGGCATCGTCGTCGTGGCGTATGGTCTTGCCGCTCCATTTGTGACATTTGATGCCGAAATGGTTGTTGCCCTTCACCGCGAGGGTGGAATAGCCGGCCCCCGACTCAAGAAGGCCCTGAGCGAGCGTAATCGACGCGGGAACGCCGCTGCGGCGCATCTCGTCTATCGCAAGCTGGTAGTATTTCTGGATGTATGCCTGTTCGCGCGAAAGTTCCTCGGCCGAAACCCTGCCGCAAAACAGCAAGGCGGACATAAGCGCGCAAAGAGCCGGAATATAATGTTTCATCGTACGAAGTTAGTCAATTTCAAAGACATCACCGTCATTTGCGGCGAAAGAAAGTGGGAAAATTTCCCTGCACTCCTTTTCAAAGAGTGATATGTCGCGCTCGCGCGAGGTGTAATGCCCCACGACAAGTTTTCCGACCCCCGCTTCAAGGGCGGTTCTGGCAGCATCGTGCGTAGTGCTGTGGAAACGTACCGCCGCCTTGTCGGCAAGAGCAACCGGGTATGTGGCCTCGTGGTAAAGCAGGTTTACGCCCTTCACCCACTGTGCAAGTTCGGGGAAATACATCGTATCCGAGCAGTAGGCGAACGAGCGGGGCGCGTGCTTTTCGGCCTGGCGGGCAGTGAGGATTTCGGCGAAGCGGAATCCGAAGCAGTCGATCTTGTGCCTGAGCGGAAAGGCGGTCACCTCGAGATTCTTCTTTGCAAACACCGTCTCGGGAGCCTTGCAGTCCAGAGCATGGTGCTCGATGGGGTAATTCACCCCCTCGCCGAAATACGAGAGGAAGAACTTGAGCACCGGCGCGAACGAGGCCGGGGCGAATATGTGCAGCACTTCGCTGCGGCCGTACATGGCCATGGTGGAGAGCAGTCCGAAAATACCGAACAGATGGTCTCCGTGTATGTGCGAAAGGAACACAGCCTCGACCTTAAGGAACGAAAGATGCATCTGGCGCATCCTCTGCTGGGTTCCTTCTCCACAATCAATCAAGAACAAGCGCCCCTGCACTTGAAGTGCCTGGGCGCTCGGATTCTTATCAGAAATGGGCATGGCCGAAGCCGTGCCCAATATCTTGAGGTCGAAGTTCATTACTTCTCGGCCTGCTCGAGCTGGCTCTTGAGAGCGGCGAGCGCGTCGATGTCTCCAAGAGTGGTCTTCTCGACGTTGGCCTGAACTTTCTTGACTGCTTTCTTGGTGTTTTCAGCCTCTGCTGCAGCAGCCTTCTCTTTCACTTCCTGATATGTACGGAGGTGGCTGAGGAGGATGCGGCGGGTGCTCCTGCGGAGCTCGACTACCTTGAATGCGAGTTTCTCACCTGCTACGGCCTGCTTGCCGTCTTCCTTGAGGAGTTCGCGTGTGAAAGCGAAGCCTTCGGCGTCTCCCTCGAGGGCGATGGCAGCACCCTTGTCGGTGATGGAAGCGATGGTACCCTCAACGGTAGAACCTACGGGATACTTCTCTTCGATTTCGTCCCAAGGATTCTTGGTGAGCTGCTTGTGACCGAGGCTGAGTTTGTGGCCTGCCTCGTCGAAGTCAAGAATCTGAACGTCGATGCTGTCGCCGGCGGGAACCATCTCCGAAGGATGCTTGATCTTGTTCCAGCTGAGATCCGAGATGTGGATGAGACCCTCTACGCCGTCTTCGAGTTCTGCGAACACACCGAAGTTGGTGATGTTGCGGACGGTAGCCTTCTGTGCGCTGCCTACAGGATACTTGGCGCGGATGTTCTCCCAAGGATTCTCGGTGAGCTGCTTCAGACCGAGGCTGATCTTTCTTGCCTCACGGTCGATGCTGAGCACCTGAGCCTCAACTTCGTCACCGACCTTGAGGAACTCCTGTGCAGAGTGAAGCCTGGGGCTCCAGCTCATCTCGCTTACGTGAACGAGACCCTCGACACCGGGAACAATCTCGATGAATGCGCCGTAGTCGGCAATGAGAATAACCTTTCCGGTAACCTTGTCGCCGGCCTTGAGGTCGGGATCGAGGCTCTCCCAAGGATGAGGAGTGAGCTGCTTGAGACCGAGAGCGATCCTCTTCTGCTGCTCGTTGAAGTCGAGTACGACGACCTTGATCTGCTCGTCGAGCTTGACGATTTCTTCGGGATGACCGACGCGGCCCCAGCTGAGGTCTGTGATATGGATGAGACCGTCCACACCGCCGAGGTCGACGAATACGCCGTAGCTGGTGATGTTCTT
>JAZLKT010000097.1:0-35056 GCA_045597785.1 Candidatus Cryptobacteroides sp. | reverse complement strand
GTGTTTACGGGGATGAGGAATTTTCCGTCGCGGACGGTCACCTGGGCCTCGGGGTCGCACAGGGAGTCTTTCTTCGCCGCGGCAAGGATGCTGCCGGCCGTCTTTGCAAGACTGTTTTCCTTTGCGCGGAGATCGCGGCGTATGCGCTCGAGTTCGGGCGAGGCCGAGTCTTTGATTTCTCCGTAGCGGTCGATTATCTCTTCTATCCGTTTCCGTATGTCCGCGGGCGAGCTGACCGGTGTGCAGAAACGCTTGAGCGAAGGGTAGACGCTGTCCTTGACTGACGCAAAGAACGCGGAGACCCTTTTTGCGAGTTCGAGCATCGTGCCGAGCTTGCCGAGGCCCGCGACGTCGAGGCTGTAGCCTTCCTTGCGCAGAGGAGCGAGCAGCGCTTCGGCATCGATATATCCGGTCAGAGGGAAACTCTCCTCGAACATCACGATCAGGCGCATTTCGTCGGTCCGTGTGAGCCGGCGTCTGATTTCAGTGCTGTCAGCGGAGAATTTTTCCGCGGCGAGCCGCTCGAGCGCATAGTCTGTCTGGCAATGGGCGGCAATCAGGGCGCGTATCTTGTCAAAGCCTATCTTCGCCTCCAGCCTTTCGTTCGTCATCGCTCAAAAGCAGCTTGAAAGTGTTGATGTTGTTCGCCGGTGTAATCTTGCCTTCGCGCACGACCGAGACTTTTCCCGTCTGCTCGCTCACGACGATTACCTTCGCATCGGTTCTCTCGCTTATGCCCACCGCCGCCTTGTGGCGCATTCCGAAGCGGGCAGGGATGTCCGTACGGCCCGAGATGGGCAGGGTGCAGCGTGCGGCAACTATGCGGTCGGCGCTCATTATCACGGCACCATCGTGCAGAGGGGAGTTCTTGAAGAAGATATTCTCGATGAGAGGCTTCGATATCTGTGCATCGACAATGTCTCCGGTGTTGATTATTTCGTCGAGATTGTCCTGTCCGGGGAGCACTATCAGCGCTCCAACCTTCTCCTCGCCCATCTCGAAGCAGGCTTTGGCCACTTCGTCAAGGGCGTCGGCGTTCATCTGACGGCTGCGGCGGCCGAAGATACGCTCGAAGAGCGTGAGTCCCTCTCTTCCAACCACCGTGCGGCGGCCCAGGTTATAGAGGAACTGCCTTATTTCGGGCTGGAAGATTACGACCAGCGCTATCGCACCCACGTCGATAAGGGCGCCCAGGATGGTTGACATCATCCTCATGCCCACGAGGTCGGCTATCACGCGTATTATAAGGAGTACGATGATGGCGACCACGATATTCATCGCCGAAGAATGGCGCACCCAGCGGATGAGGAAGAAAATCAGCGCTGCCACCATGGCGATATCTATGACATCGACGACGGTGAATTCCAGAAAACCGATTGCAATCAGAGGCATAACGCACAAAATTACCAATATTGCTTGGAGTTTCCAAAAATAATCGTATCTTTGCACCCCCTTAAAAAGGGATAGAAAACATTATTACAAATCAATTAATTATCAAACCAATGCCTGGATTAATTGGAAAGAAAATCGGAATGACTTCCGTTTTCGGTGCTGATGGTAAGAACATACCATGCACCGTTATCGAGGCTGGTCCGTGCGTTGTTACGCAGCTCCGTACAGTAGAAAAAGATGGTTATGCCGCTGTACAGCTTGCCTATGACGAAATCACTGAAAAGCACACCAGCGCGCCTCTCCAGGGGCACTTCAAAAAGGCAGGAACCACTCCCAAGCGCAAGCTTGTCGAATTCCCGGCAGACTTCACCAAGGAGCTAAAGCTCGGCGACGTCGTATCGCTTGAGGATCTTCTCAAAGACGAAGTTCCTTTTGTCGACGTTGTCGGTACTTCCAAGGGACACGGCTTCCAGGGCGTTGTAAAACGTCACGGATTCGCCGGTGTAGGCGGTGCTACCCACGGTCAGCACAACCGTCTCCGTCACCCCGGTTCAATGGGTGCATCTTCATGGCCTTCACGCGTATTCCCCGGAATGCGTATGGCAGGACACATGGGCGACCAGAGGGTCAAGGTAATGAACCTCCGCGTGCTCAAGGTCATCCCTGAGAACAATCTCATCGTTGTAAAGGGTTCCGTTCCCGGAGCCAAGGGTTCTTATGTAATTTTGGAGGCTTAAGAGTATGGAACTTTCAGTTTATAAAATAGACGGAACAGAGTCCGCAAAGAAGGTCACCCTCGCAGAGAAAGTCTTCGGTATCACTCCGAACGACCACGCCATCTACCTGGATGTAGTGCAGTACCTCGCCAACCAGCGTCAGGGTACAGCCAAGACCAAGGACCGCAGTGAGAATGCTCACAGCACCAAGAAGCTCGGTCGCCAGAAAGGCGGCGGCGGTGCACGTCACGGTGCCCTCAAGGCCGGTACATTCGTAGGTGGTGGTACCATCCACGGACCTAAGCCCCGTTGCTACTGGCACAAGCTCAACAAGAAGGTCAAGAGCCTCGCACGCTGCTCAGCACTCTCGTACAAGGCAGCCGAGAACGCTATCACCCTCGTAGAGCCTTTCGCTATGGACGCTCCCAAGACCAAGGAGTTCAAGCAGATTCTCGCCAACCTCAAGGCCGGCGACCGCAAGATCCTCTTCGTACTTCCGTCCAATTCAGACAACATTTTCCTTTCATCGCGCAACCTTCCCGAGGTAAACGTCATCACGGTTGACGAAATCAACACCTACACCATCATGAATGCCAACAAGCTCGTTCTTGTTGACGGTGTTCAGGACATCCTCGCCGAAAGGGCCCGCTAAACGTTACAGAGATGGGAATTATTATTAAGCCAATCGTTACAGAGAAGCTGACGGCTCAGGGCGAAAAGTTGAACCGTTACGGTTTTATCGTGGACGTTAAAGCCAACAAGCTTCAGATAAAGGATGCAATCGAGAAACTCTATGGCGTTTCCGTTGCAGACATCAACACAATCAATTACGCAGGCAGGAAGAAGACCCGCTACACGAAGTCGGGCATTCTCCGCGGCCGCACCAATCACTTCAAGAAGGCATATGTCACACTTGCAGGTGATGATAAGATTGATTTCTACGCTAACATCTAGTTGAGGAGGAATTAAGTTATGGCAATCAAGAAATTCAAACCGGTAACTCCCGGTCAGAGGAACAAGGCGATCAGCGCATTCGACGAGATCACCGCTAAGAAGCCTCAGAAGTCATTGCTCGAGCCCCTCAAGAGCACCGGCGGCCGCAACAACACCGGTCAGATGACAGTGCGTTATATCGGTGGCGGACACAAGAGGATGTACCGCGTCATCGACTTCCTCCGCAACAAGGACGGTATTACTGCAGAGGTTCTTACCATCGAGTACGACCCTAACCGCAGCGCACGTATCGCTCTCGTTCAGTACGAAGACGGTGAGAAGCGTTATATCATCGCTCCCGCCGGACTCACGGTAGGTCAGAAGATCGCTTCCGGAAGCGGAATCGCTCCCGAAGTCGGCAACTGCCTCCCTCTCTCTGAAATTCCTGTTGGTACTATGGTTCACAACATCGAGCTCCGTCCCGGACAGGGTGCTGCAATGGCACGTTCGGCCGGTACTTTCGCACAGCTTGCTGCCCGCGAAGGCAACCACGCCGTTCTTCGTCTGCCCTCGGGCGAAACCCGCATGGTTCTCGTAACCTGTCGTGCTACTGTCGGTACGGTTTCGAACGCCGACCACAACCTGGAATCTTACGGCAAGGCAGGTCGCAGCCGCTGGCTCGGCCGTCGTCCCCACAACCGCGGTGTTGTTATGAACCCTCACGATCACCCTATGGGAGGTGGTGAAGGCCGCGCTTCCGGTGGACACCCCCGCAGCCGCAAGGGTATGCCTGCCAAGGGATACAAGACACGTAATCCTAAGGCGACATCCAACAAGTTCATTATCGAAAGACGTAAGAAATAACGGAATTAAACTTTAGAGATTATGAGTCGTTCATTAAAGAAAGGTCCATACATCCAGGAATCCCTGGAGAAGAAGATTCTTGCTATGAATGATGGTAGCAAGAAAAAAGAGGTGGTCAAGACCTGGTCACGTGCCAGCATGATCTCCCCTGACTTCATCGGACACACAATCGCAGTTCATAACGGAAACAAGTTTATTCCCGTTTACGTTACTGAGCAGATGGTGGGTCACAAACTCGGCGAATTCGCCCCTACACGTACATTCAGAGGTCACTCTGGCAACAACAAGTAATAGGAGACAAACACAATGGGAGCTCGTAAAAGACTCATGGCCGAAAAGCTCAAGGAGCAGAAGAAGGCCACAGCTGTAGCAAAGCTTAACAATGTGCCCACATCTCCCCGCAAGATGCGTCTTGTCGCTGACACAGTGAGAGGTGTAGAGGTAAACCACGCACTCGATCTGCTTCACTTCTCGAAGAGGGAAGCCGCAGGCCGTCTTGAGAAACTTCTCAAGAGCGCTATCGCCAACTGGGAGGCTAAAAACCCGGACAAAGCAAAAGAACTGGATAACGGCAACGTAATCGTCAAGACCATTATGGTCGACGGCGGACGTCAGCTCAAGCGTATCCGTCCCTGCCCTCAGGGCCGTGCCGGACGCATCCGCAAGCGTTCAAACCACGTTACCATCATCCTCGATGTAAAACAACCAGTGGAGAACAAATAATATGGGACAGAAAACAAATCCAATCAGCAACCGTATCGGTATCACCCGTGGTTGGGACTCCAACTGGTGCGGTGGTAACTATGCCGAGAAAATCGCAGAGGACTACGAAATCCGCAAGTACCTCGGCGGTCGTCTCGCAAAGGCCAGCCTTTCGAAGATCATCATCGAGCGCACCCTCAAGCTCGTCACTGTAACCATCTACGCGGCCCGTCCCGGTTTCATCATCGGCAAGGGCGGTGCAGAGGTCGACAAGCTTAAGGAAGAGCTCAAGAAGGTGACCAGCAAGGATATCCAGATCAATATCTACGAAGTTAAGCGCCCCGAACTTGACGCGCACATCGTAGCCGACAGCATCGCCCGCCAGATTGAGGGCCGTGTCAGCTATCGTCGTGCCATCAAGATGGCTGTCGCCAACACAATGCGTGTAGGTGCCGAGGGTATCAAGGTTCAGATCAGCGGCCGCGTAGGTGGTGCTGAAATGGCCCGCAGCGAAATGATCAAGGAAGGTCGTACACCTCTCCATACATTCCGCGCCGACATCGACTATGCACTTGCAGTTGCCAACACCAAGGTAGGTACACTCGGAATCAAAGTCTGGATCTGCAACGGTGAGAAGTATGGCAAGCAGGATCTTACTCCCGCCGCCATCGCTGCCGCCAACGCCCAGGCTTCAGGTGCACCCCGCGGAGGCCGCAACGACCGTGGCGGACGCCGCGGAGGCGACCGTCGTGGCCCTCGTCGCGACAACAAGTAGTTTTCGGGTTTTAACCGACTGCAATAATTGGAGGCTGACCACTCTGTGGCCGGCCTCCTTTTTGGCTTTTTCTCAAATCGTACATATATTTGTATCAATACAAAACAGCAGATAATTATGAAGAAGATCCTATGTGTGCTTTCAATAGCACTTATGGCTTGCAGCTGCAACCTCTTCCGCGGCAACAACAAGGCCGAGGCCGCCGAGAAGAAGGCTCCCGCATATGAAACCCTGGTCGGCTCGAAATTCCTCGATTTCGAAGTTGACGGCGTCAAATTCTCCGATTATGTCGGCAAGGGCAAGGTCATCCTTGTCGACTTCTGGGCAAGTTGGTGCGGCCCCTGCCGCGGCGAAGTTCCCAATATCGCCAAGGTTTACGCGAAGTACGCAGGCGAGCGTTTCGACGTTCTCAGCGTTGCGGTCTGGGACAAGCCCGAAGACACCCGTGCCGCTGCCGAGCAACTTGGTATAACCTGGAACCAGATAATCAACGCACAGCGAATCCCCACCGACCTTTACGGCATCGAATACATTCCACAGATACTTCTTTTCGACGCTGACGGTACGCTTCTCGCCCACGATCTGCGCGAAGGCGAAATCGAAAAAGCCGTAAAGAAGGCTCTCGGACTCTGATTCTCTCCTCTCCGGCAAAGCTGTTTGCCAATGCTGCCGCGACCCGGCAGCCGGTTTCGGCCGCGCCCTCCCCGACAAGCAGATGGACATCCGCGAAACCATAGCCCTGTTTCCCCATTCCCCCGGCGTTTACCGTTATTACGACGCCGAAGGGACGGTGATTTATGTGGGCAAGGCAAAAGACCTGCACAAGAGGGTGGCGCAGTATTTCGTTCCGCCCGAAAGGCTGAACGTGAAGACCCGTGCTCTCGTTGCGAAAATCGCCGACGCCCAGTATTCGGTGGTTGACAGCGAATCGGACGCCCTTCTGCTCGAGAACAACCTTATCAAGCAGTACAAACCTCACTACAACATCCTCCTGAAGGACAGCAAAACCTATCCGTGGATATGCGTTACGAACGAGGCGTTCCCGCGTATCTTCATAACGCGCAAGGTCGTTCCCGGAGCCGGGCGCTATTTCGGCCCGTACAGCAGTGCCACCCACGCCCACGCGCTGATGGATTTCCTGCGAAGTGCGTATCAGCTCCGTTCGTGCAAATACGCGCTAAGCGTCGAAGGCGTTCTCCAGAAACGTTACCGTCCCTGCCTCGACCTGCACCTGGGCCGTTGCGGAGGCTGTTGCAACGCTCTTTGTTCCCAGGTGCAGTACGGTGCGATGATTGAAGAGGCGGTGAAAGTGCTCAAGGGCGAGACGGCCGATATCATCCGCACCTGGCGCGAGAAGATGCAGCAGGCTTCCGACGCGCTCGATTTCGAGACGGCACAGCGATGCAAGGAGCATATCGACCTGCTTGGCGAGCACTACAGCCGCAGTGTGGTGAGCGCGGCGCGTGACGTCAGCGCGGATGTCTTCTCCCTGATGCTGGAGGGCGAGAGCGCTTACGGCAACTTCCTGCGGGTGCGTTCCGGCGCCGTGGTGCAGTCGCTCAACCTCGGCTTCCGCGCCCGGATAGAGGAAGACCGCAGCGCCGTTCTCAGCACCTTCATCGGCGAGATAGAGCAGAAGTTCGGTGCCCTTTCGAAGGATGTGATAGTTCCGTTCCTGCCCGACGTTCAGATAGATGGCGTGGAATTCCGCATTCCGGTCAGAGGCGATTTCCTCGCCCTGCTCGAACTGAGCGCCAAGAACGCGCGCGAATTCCAGTTCAACTCGCTCCGCCGTCTCGAGAAATCCGACCCCGACAGCTACCGCAAGGTGGCTATGGAAGAACTGCGCGACGCCCTTGGGATGAAAGTCCTCCCCGAGCATATGGAGTGCTTCGACAACTCCAACATACAGGGAACCAATCCGGTGGCGGCGTGCGTTGTGTTCCGCGGCGGCGTGCCGTCCAAGAGGGACTATCGCAAATTCAAGATAAAGACAGTTGTCGGCGCTAACGACTACGCGTCGATGAAGGAGGTTGTGAACCGCCGTTTCTCGCGTCTGCTTGAGGAGAGTCCCGACGACCTGCCCCAACTGGTGGTGATTGATGGCGGCAAAGGTCAGCTTTCGTTCGCCTGGCAGGCTCTGTGCGAACTCGGCCTTAACGACCGTCTTACCGTTGTCGGCCTTGCCGAAAGGATGGAGGAGATTGTGCGCGTAGGCGACCCTTATCCTCTTTTCCTTGACCGCAATTCGCAGGCTTTCCGCCTTGTTACACATATACGCGACGAAGCGCACCGCTTCGGAATCACCTTCCACCGGGACCTGCGAAGCCGTGCTCAGATACTTTCGGCCCTTCGCGGCATAAAGGGCGTGGGCGAGAAGACCGAGCAGAGGCTTCTGATGCATTTCGGAAGCGTGGCGCGCATCGCGGCGGCTCCGGTGGAGGATATCGCCGCCCTTGTCGGAATGCCGCTCGCATCAAAGATTAAAAAAGAACTCAATGAAACTGAAGAATGATTTCAATACACGGTTCTCTCTGGCAATTCTCATAGGAATGCTCATAACCGTGCTGGTGCTGAACGTAGTAAAGTTCCAGGATCCGTCAACCCGTATCTTCCTGCAGTGCCTCATAAGCATAGGCGCGCTGGCCGGTGTCGTGAATACCGTGCTCTCGGCCCAGGGCAGCATCTGGACCTATCTTTTCGGGTTCATTGATGTGCTCATCGCCTCGATTGTCACTCTCGAAAGCAGCATAGGCAGCGACAATCCCGTCTGGGGGCAGTTCATCCTTCACGCCGCATACTTCCTTCCGATGCAGTTCGTGGGCTATTTCCAATGGCGCAAGCGTGGAGCCGATTCGGAAAACACCGTGCGTGCGCGACGGCTCGGTCCGTGGGGCTGGGTGATTACAGTTGTGGGTTTTGCTGCCGGAACAGTTGCAGTTTATCTGCTTCTGAACGTGCTCGGTGGCGGCAGCGCCGCCGGCCCGATAAATACTATCGTGGCACTCGACACCATAGTTGTGGCGCTGAGCGTGCTCGGGCAGGTGCTTATGTCGCTCGCCTATATGGAACAGTGGATAGCCTGGATACTTGTAAATGTCTTCGCGGTAATCCTTTACGCCCTTAAGTCATCGGCCAGCGCCGCAGACGCCTACACCGTTGTGTATATGATAAAATACATCTTCTATTTCATCAACTCCATCAACGGTCTTCGCATCTGGATAGGCCTCAGCCGCGCTTCGCTGCGCGAGCCTTAATCCGCGGGGCTCAAAATCGCTCACCACGCAGCTTGTGCTCCGGCAAAACTGACGCCGTTGGAGGGATTGTACTATTCCGGAGCGACCGCTTTCCGGACCGGGAATCCGCGATTGGTTATATCTCAAAAATTGAGTTTTATTTCTAAAATTATGTATATTTGCAGAGTTTTGGAAATGTAATGCCGAATACAAGCTACATAGCATTTAGAAACAGGTTCATCGGATACGGGTGTTTCAGTATTTACCAAGTGCTGATGTGGGACCCCGGGTTCGATTCTAACAACTATACCCGCTGGTGCAGGCAGGGGCTTCTTGTGCGTCTACGCCGGGGGTGGTTCGCCTTCCCGGAGTTGTTGAAGACTCCGGACTTTGCCAGGTATATTGCCGGGCGCATCTATAAGCCTTCATATATCAGCCTTCAGGCGGCCCTTTCTTTCTACGGGATGATTCCGGAAGCCGTGACCGACATCACCAGCGTTTCAACTCTCAAGACGGCAGAGTTCGAAAACCGTTTCGGAAAATACATTTATAGAAGCATTAAGCCGGAACTCTTCTTCGGTTTCGAACTGAAGAAGAAGCAAGACGGGCGCACTATACCGTTCGCTACGCCGGAGAAGGCGTTGCTTGACCTCCTGTACCTCTACCCTGAGTACAATACTGAAGATTCCCTGCTTGAACTGAGGTTTGACGAAGATTTTCTTGAGAACGGACTCGACAAGGACAGACTTCTGGAATATACCGGCTTATTTGAAAACAAGGCTCTGTCCTCCAGGATTGACAAACTTATAAAAGCATATGGACTATGATTGATATCGACCAGATACGCGGATACTTCCCTGCAGCCGTGAGAGATAATGCCGTATTCTACAAACATATGCTCAAGGAATACATCCAGCTGATGATTTTGGATTTCATATCCTCATCCACATATGCCGGGAAGTTGTGTTTCATCGGCGGGATTTCTACGACTCGATGTTCCTTCTGTCGATGACCGAGCCGGACTATGACTTTCTCAAGGCCCGTTGCGGCATAGGCTCACTGGAAGAACTGAAGTTGCATATAAGCAAACTTCTGGAGACAGTTGACTTAAAAGTCAAGGCCCGCGATTTCGAGCATCTGCTTTTCAACTCCGGGAACGTCGGCAAGATCCTGCGCTTCGGGGAGTTTGTCGCTTCTCTATGATTGCTTTATGAATAAAATCGTATCTTTGTGAATAATATTACTGAGACAATGAGAAAGATTAATTTGATTTTTATTCTGCTTTTTGCCTCGCCCCTCGTGGCTGGTGCAAAGGACTCAGGGAATTCGTCGATTAGCATAGCAGGTGTATATACAAGCGGGATTAAATCCGAAGCCCGCCCCATAGCTGGAGTGCAACTTAGTTATTCGCTGGACAAGGGATGGGGAATACGCGCCCAGGTCGGCTATGGTTACTTCTCATCACTTAACAAGGCGTCGGGAATAAAGGACGACTCCGATGCGAGCAGGTTGTTTTATGCCATAGGCCTGCAAAAATGTTTTGTAGACAACGGCGTTTTTGCGGGTTATGGCGGAATCGATGCGATAGGTGCCCATGTGTATCAGACGGCAATGGATTTGCACTATAAGAGGGAAGATTTTATTGAAAATGCATTTTCCGCAAGGCCGTTCCTCGGCGTTCAGGCAATGTTGTCACAAAGAGTAAGTGTTGCGTTAGAGTGGGCTTTTGACCTCCTTGGCGCAAATTATTTCAGGACAGAAACCTGGAATTCGTATTCCGGCAAAGCGGAAGATGGCGCCATTGACCTTCCTGATAGTAAAACGAAATTCAAGACAAGCTCAATAGGCTTTGACAACGGGTCTTTCTTGACGCTCAAATTCGGTTTTTGTTTTTGATGATGAGCCAAATAAATAAATTGATATTAATTGCATTGGCGGTAT
The DNA here is from genome assembly GCA_045597785.1 of Candidatus Cryptobacteroides sp. Taxonomy (GTDB): domain Bacteria; phylum Bacteroidota; class Bacteroidia; order Bacteroidales; family UBA932; genus Cryptobacteroides. The sequence continues at coordinate 24,497 of JAZLKT010000097.1, read as the reverse complement.
TTGCCGCCAATGCTTGTGTTGACAAACAGGTCCCTGCCGACGCGGCGTTTGAATTGGTTGGTGAATATGCCTGTGTGGAGGCTGTCTGGGATGGTGCGGCTGTTGATCTGAACGGAGATGCCGTTGCCGGCACTAACCTTATGGTTGAATTTTCGGGTCTGGAGACAGCGCTTTTAGCAATTACGGAAAGAAGGTGCGTTGTTTCTTTTGATGAGTCAAATTATAGCGGAACCGTGGTTTTCAATGTTCCCGCCCAGTATTTGACATATGAAAAGTCAACTGGAAAATATGAGTGGGACAGCTGTGGAATAACCGTTCCGTATCAAGTGCTTTTCGGGCTTGACAATAAAGGGAAACTCATTTTCCAGGACTGCGATAAACCTTCTTTTTCAAGTTCTCCTCAGGATGACGGTTCCGTAATTGTGGGCGCCGGACTTGACTATTTCGGCAAAGCGGAGGTTTCCACGCTGGAAGAAGGCCGTCTTTCGGTGACAGTGAACACTAGCTATTATGATTGGGTTTCTCAAGGCTGGAAAGCTGGTCAGATAAAATTGAGTTATGAAAAGATTTCCAAATAAGAGTCTTTTCTTCCTTGCGGCTTTATTTTTGTTTCATCCCGCGGCCGTTGCCCAAACCATACATCTTCGGGATTCGTTGGAGAGTGTCATCGTTACTGCCACCCGTACGAATTCCGATCATTATGTAAAGCCCGGTCTGACGAAACTTGGTGAAACAGACTTCAGCCGTGGTGCGGCTCTTCTGGGCACGCCCGATATTATCAAAACCCTCCACACTCTCCCGGGAACCGCATCCGGTGCGGAAATTTTTTCCGGGCTTTTTGTCCGAGGCGGAGACGGCAGCGATAATCTTTATCTTTTGGATGGCGTCCCCCTGTATCAGGTGAGTCACCTTGGCGGCCTGTTCTCTTCCTTCAACACAGATGCGGTAAGTGGGCTGAATTTTTATACCGGAGGGTTTCCGGCAAAATATGGCGGTCGTCTGTCTTCTGTAGTGGATGTTACAACAAAGGAGGGGGATTATGAGCATTACCACGGGGTCTTCTCGATGGGGCTTATCGATGGACGGGTGCGTCTTGAAGGCCCGATCGTCAAGAATAAGATTTCCTTTGCCGTATCTGCACGCAGAACATGGCTGGACCTGATTGCGGCACCGGCGATGAAGTTATATAACAAGAAAAACAAAAAGGATTTGTCAGAGGACTATCAGTTCTCAGACATAAATGCGCGCATTGATTTCCGATTGTCGGATAAAGACAAACTCTCCTTTCATTATTATACAGGAGGAGACAAACTTCTTTACGATGAAAAGCGTAATGCCAGCAACCATCAAAAAGCATTCGAGTCAACATCTGAAACCGAGATGGCGTTCAAGTGGGGGAACAGTTTGTACAGCGCATCTTACAGGCATAATACAGACGATGGTCTTTTGCTCAAGATAACCGGGTATTGTTCGGATAACAGGTCCGATATGGCATATGATTATTATGTGAAGGCTGTCTCTGATGGTATTGAAAGCCTGGAAATAATCAATGAAGGAAATTTCGGGCGGGTTACAGATTTTGGCGCGACGGCGCAGGCAAGCTATTATACCGGCTCTGGCCACGACCTGAATGCGGGAGCGACTTTAGTGTGGCACAAATACAATCCATCCAGGACCTTTGTCAAGTCAAATGGCGGCGAGGAACAGAAACAATCTTTTGCGCTGCCATATGATGGCAGCGAGTGGGCGGTATATGCTTCAGACGCATTTCAATTGGGTGGCTTTGTGATGGCGGATTTAGGTCTTCGTTATTCAGGCTATTCTGCTGACGGAACGGATTATTCTGCGCTGGAACCAAGAATGACTCTTTCCGCCGACCTGTCCCGAAACATATCGCTGACATTGGCGTATTCCAAGATGGCGCAATATTCCCATTTGGTTGCGGCGTCATTTCTTGACTTGCCGACAAACCTCTGGATGCCTTCGACAGCGGAAGTCGGACCTATGATGTCCGACCTTTACTCGGCAGGGATCTGCTACAGGCCGGGCTCGTCCTGGTTTATGGATATCCAGGGTTACTATAAGCATATGTCCAATCTTCTGTACTATGATGGGGTGGACTCCGTTTTCCCTCCCATTGAAAGGTGGAATGACAGCTTCTCCCGTGGAACAGGCCGGGCTTATGGCGCGGAATGCCAGATGGAGTACAGGTCGGAGAGCATCTCAGCGGCAATGTATTATACGCTCAGCTGGAGTCAGAGGAAATTCGATGATGTATATGACGGTTGGTTCCCGGATTATTGCGACAACCGCCACAAACTGACAGCCTCTGTCGTGTGGAAGCCCAAAAATAACGTTGAAATTGTCTCGATGTGGACAATCCACAGCGGGAATCGCGTTACGGCTCCGTCGTATATTTATCTGACTGGAGGAGAATATTATGATATGGAGTCGGGGAAAACATATCCGAATGTTGAATTGATTTACACATCGCCCAATAATGCCCATATGCCGGCATACCACAGGCTGGATATCGGAGCGAATTTCCACAAACAAACTCCACGAGGGAACCAGGCGGTATGGAGCGTAAGCGTGTATAACGCATATTGCCATATGAATGCAATAGTGATGATTCCCGAGCAGCACGGGGATGGGCGCATTATGGGCCGGGTCTCCGGCCTTATCCCCATTATTCCGTCCGTAAGTTATACGTTGAAATTTTAAAAGATGAAAGCGAAAGGACTGTTTGCGATATTGATGGCCGTTTCTTCGTGCACCTATTACGTGGATATCAAAACGGACGGGGCGGACAATCATATAAGGATGGTATCCTATCCGGGTATCTCCGATACAACATTTGCATCCGTTTCTCTGGTAGGCAGTGCAAGTTCTGCTCCGCGTAAAAATCAGGAATGCTCCGCGGAGGTGACGTTTACAGTAAATGATAAATCATACGCAATGGCTTCCGTCCCCGGTACGGTGGGCCGTTATTGGTCCACGGCAGAGGTAAAGGCCGGAGATTGCGTTAAAATCAGTGCTGCAGTAGATGGCTGCGGCACGGTCGTCGCATCTAGCAGCGTTCCTCTGGACATCGCGGTGTTTGAGCCGAGAATCTATCGGCGGCCAAATGATGTGACCGGACTGGACGTGGTGATTCGGGATGATAATCCTGGTGACAACTGGTATGCCGTGAATGTCGAAGAAAAACGAGTACACATTATAGACATGAAGGCCAGCGGATATTACAAAGAAACGGAAACTCTCAGCCAACTCGAACTCGAGCCTGTGCGCGAAGAGCGGGGCGCGGTTTCTTCCGGAATCTTCGATGGATTTATGCGTATGACTGTTGATGGTACGGAGATGTTTCTTTTCCCGGACAATCTTTCCGGTAAACTTCAATTCAAGTTCAGGGCCAGTTGGGACTCAAACTATTACGACGGAGAAAACATCACCCGATATTATTACAAAGTGCACGTTTATTCTCTCAGCCGCGAGATGTACGATTACTTCAAGGCGCAGTATAAGATGAACAACAGCGATTCCATTATCTATGGTCTTGCTTCCGCCTCTTATGCCGCCGGCAACGTGGTTGGCGGCGCAGGCGTTGTAGGATGTTGCCTTGGCGCCGAATCTGCCTGGCTCCCCAATGTTTGGTAAATAAAGATTTTTATAGTTATATTTGCAGTCTCGACTGATTCAGACTAAAACATTATAAACTTAAAAAATTAACATTATGGAGTACGAGGAAATCGTAAAGAAAGTCAAAGCGATCATCGTTGACAAACTCGGCGTTGAGCCTTCAGAGGTTACTGAGACCGCTAACTTCACCAATGATCTCGGTGCAGATTCTCTTGATACCGTTGAGCTTCTTATGGAGTTCGAGAAGGTGTTCAGCATCAAGATTCCCGATGAAGAGACCGCATCCATCGCAACTGTAAAAGACGCAGTTGACAAGGTTGCAGAGAAACTTGCCGCATAATTCACGCGCAAGCTCAAATATTCAGGGCCGTCCTTTAATTGGGCGGCCCTTTCTGTTTCTATTTGTGGATTGAGAATGTCACTCTTATGCGCGGCGCGTCATCCGGGTCGTCCGGTCCGCAGAGCTCGCCCTTGTAGAAGCGGAACAGGTCTATCTCGTAGGTCGAGTTTGTGGAGGTGTTGCTGCTCCCCTGGCTTGCGTACATAGCTGCAAGCATATATGAGGTGTAGTTCGAATAGCTGTTTCCGTATCCGTAGCCATAACCGCCATAACCACCGTATCCTCCGTACATCTGGTTGTAATAGTTCTGGTACATCAGGTACTGCATATATTCGTTCATCTCGTTGCTGGACGACGCCGATGCCGTGGTGGTCGTGGTTTCGAGAGCCATTATCATAAGCCAGATGTCGTAGTTGCCGTTGCGTATGGTCGTGTCGGGCAATGAAAGCATCTCCTGCAGGTGATAGGTTATGTCGGGTGCGTAGCGGCAGAGCGAGCGGTTGATGTCGCCCTGGTTCTCGCTGGTGCTGCTGTAGTCGGTAAGGTTCATGAAGAATGCCGTCGTATCGGTCTTCACCCGCGTGGTAGGGCTGAACCTTGCGGGGTAGTGGTCCAGTGCGGTGTAGTCCGATGGCATCTTGTACGGCAGAATGAGCGAAGCTTTGTTGATAAGCACGTTTTTGAGTTCGTCTGCGCCGTGGCCGATGCTCTCGAGGCTGTCGAGCACTGCGGCACGCACCGCATCGCGAAGCGCCGCCGCTCCGATTACGGGCTTGAGACCCGCGCCCCCTTCGAACAGGGCCTTGTCACTTGCCGTTCCGGTGTAGGCGGACGTGGCGTGCGAAGTCATGTTGCAGGCGTACTGCGGGAAATTGCCCTGAGTGGCGTAGTTGACCAGCGAATCGAGTTTGTAATACTCCTGCAGGCCGAAGAGGAAATAGAACGAAGTGTCAACAGCACCCACCTCTTCGTCGAATACCGAGTTGATGGTGAGGGTGGCGTAGTTGTCAGAGATGTATCCGGCGCTGGCATCGAATCCGAGCTGTACGCCGAAGGCGTTGATGCGGCCGCCCGTGTGTCCCGGCTCGCTGGTTTTAAGGTAGATGCCGGGGAAGGCTTTGAGGTAGTCGGCGAAATCGTCTTTCATCTTCATTCCGTTGGTCTTTTCGAGGAAATCGGAAGTGAATTCGTCGGTGAAGTGCAGTGCGAGGCTGCTGTCGCCATTTAGTACCGCAGAGCCCTTTATGATTGACGTGCTGCCGTGCTTGAAGTCGCGGTTCGAATTGAAGGCTCCGGAAGTGCTTTCTTCGAGCGCATAGGCCTCGACCTCCTGGAGTATGTGGCGGTTGCTCTCTTCGGCGACAGCCACCGTGTCATAGGTCGAGTACAGGTCGAACCCGGTGATGCTCTGCACATCGCCCCAGTCGAGTTCATCCACCAGCGGCACAAGTGTAAGCGCGCAGGAATGCGAGCAGAGACCGTAGTCGGGGTCTTCTATGGAGCCTATGATGATGCGCTGTTGCGAATAGCCGGAAAGACTGTCGGCCATTGCGGTGCGCATGTCGGTGATGGGAATTTCAACCACGAACGAGTCGTACTGGTTCTCGCGGGGCACGATGCCCGAGCCCAGCGACGGGTCGGACTCAACACACGAAAGGCAGCACAGAAGCGCTGCCAATGCCGAATATGATGCAGATTTCAACTTCAACATTAAAGTTTGTCGTAAAAAGCGTTGTATTCGCCAATGTAGGAGCCGTCCTCGATGCTCTTCGCCTTTGACTTCAAAACCTGCAGGCCGCGGTCGCGGCAGTAGGAAACGAGCTGTGAGGGAATCTGGTCCGAGCAGAGGATTACGCCATCGGCGAACCTCGCCGCCGTTTTTGCAAGATTGATGCCGTCCGGCGATGCCTTGAGCAGATCGACATCCTTTTCGGTGATGCCGCCGAACATTATCTTCGATGCAAATGCGGGGCTGAACTTCTGTGCGGGGGTGTCGCCGTAGAGCGAAACCACAATCTTGCTGTTCGCAAAGATGGGATCGTCCTTGTAGGCTTTCTTGAGGTAAACAGGGAGCAACTGTGATATCCAGCCGTGGCAATGGATGATGTCCGGTGCCCAGCGCAGCTTCTTGACCGTTTCAAGGACTCCGCGTGCGAAGAAGATTGCCCGCTCCTCGTTGTCTTCGTAGAAATTGCCGTCGGCGTCGGCGTAGATGCCTTTACGCTTGAAGTAATCCTCGTTGTCTATGAAATAGACCTGGGTATGGGCTTCGGCAATGGAAGCCACCTTGATGACCAGTTGTCTGTCCAGCTCCGAGATGATGAGGTTCATGCCCGACAGCCTGATGACTTCGTGAAGCTGGTTCTTGCGCTCGTTGATGCAGCCGTATCGCGGCATGAAGGAACGGATTTCCTTCTTGCATTCCTGGGTGCCCTGCGGAAGATAGCGGCATATGTTGGAGATGTCGCTTTCCGGAGTGTACGGAACCATTTCAGAACAAACATAAAGTACTTTTTGCATACAATTGCCCATTTGGGACAAATATACAAAAAAATTTTCTAAATTCGTGGCCAAAATGGCCCGGAAGCAGAACAATCTACTCAAGCGCAGAATCATCGGCGCATATTTGTCCTCTGTCATCAGCATTGCGCTGGTGCTTCTTCTCATAGGAATAGCATCCATGCTGATAGTCAACGCGAAAGGCGTTTCCGACTACTTCAAGGAAAACGTACGCGTGTCGGTAATCTTCAAACCCAAGACCACACAGGCCCAGGCCATGAAGTACCAGCAGCAGATGGAGTGCCGTGACTTTGTCCGCACCACCCACCTCGTAACGGTGGAAGAGGGAACGAAGGACCTTGTGAAGATGCTTGGCGAGGACTTCCTGAGTGTGTTTGCCACGAATCCCGTCCCGCTTTCGGTGGATGTCACCCTTAAGGCCGAATATGTGTCGGCCGACAGTCTGGAATACGTGCAGAAGGTGCTCGCCGACCATCCGCTCGTCGACGAGGTGAGCTGCCAGCAGTCGCTTGTGGCTACGCTCGAGCAGAGTATCGCGCGCATTTCGTTCGTTCTGAGCATTTTCACCATCCTGATGCTTTTCATTTCGGTAGTGCTCATTGCCAACACCGTACGTCTGAGCATCTATTCCCACCGGTTCACGATTCATACGATGCAGCTCGTCGGGGCAACCCGCCGCTTCATCACGACGCCATACCTCATCCGTGCGGCCATCCAGGGCCTGTTCTCCGCCTTGCTGGCGATAATAGTCCTGGTTACCATGATGTTCGTGCTGCGCAGCTCGTTCGCGCAGATTTTCGAACTGTTCAGCGCGGGTCTTCTGCTGAAGGTTATGGCGATTGTCCTGATTTGCGGCGTGGTCATCTGCACGGTCAGCACCTTCTTCGTCGTGGCCCGCATCACAACCCTCAGCAAAGATGAACTCTACGGATAAAAACAACGTTGGTGGAACCGCTGTGTCCCGCAAGGGCCTGCGTTTCATTCTGGCGGGCGTCCTCGTGCTCATCGCCGGCTACATACTGCTTTCCGGCGGTGGCGTGAAGGACCCGCAGGTATTCAATTATGCGATGTTCGACTTCAGGCGTCTCGTTGCGGCTCCGCTGGTCATGCTCAGCGGAATAGTTGTCGTCATCGTCGGCATCATGGGTAAATTCGAAGACAAGTAGTGCCGATGGACTGGTTTCAAGCTCTTCTGCTCGGCCTCGTGCAGGGCCTTACCGAATTCCTCCCGGTCAGCAGCAGCGGTCATCTGATGATAGGCCGCGCTCTTCTGGGCATAGACGCTCCCGAAGACCTGGTGTTCGAGGTGGCTGTTCATGCGGCCACGGTTCTCGCAACCATCGTCGTATTCCGCCGTCAGATAGGCCGGCTTCTTGCCGGGCTGTTCAAGTTCCGCTATAACGACGAGACCGATTATATCCTCAAGATATGCGTGTCGATGATTCCTGTCTTCGTGGTAGGCGTGTTCTTCAAGGACTATGTCGAGGACCTTTTCAGTTCGCTGCTTGTCGTGGGTATCTGCCTTCTGGTCACTGCGGCGCTGCTGTTCTTTTCCGACAGACCTGCGCTCAGGGCTCCCGCTCCTGACGGGGAGGGCCCCCGTGGAGGGATAAGCTTCCTTCAGGCACTGATAATCGGCCTTGGACAGGCGCTCGCCGTGCTTCCCGGACTTTCGCGTTCGGGGACCACAATCAGCACGGGTCTTCTGTGCGGTGTCAGGCGTGCGGATGTGGCCCAGTTCTCTTTTCTGATGGTGCTTGTGCCTATACTCGGCGAGGCGTTCCTCGACGTTGTTGGGGGCGATTTCGGCACCTCGGCCGTGGGCCTTTTCCCTCTTCTGTGCGGGTTCGCGGCGGCTTTCGTTTCGGGCCTTTTCGCCTGCCGTGCCATGATTGCGCTCGTGAAGAGGGCCAGCCTCAAATGGTTCGCGCTCTATTGTGCGCTTGCCGGTATTCTTACGCTTATCTTCGCTTAGGGAATGATATATTTTGTCTCGGATGTGCATCTCGGCCTCAAACGCGGCAATCCTGCCGGTCGCGAGGCGCGTTTCGTGGAGTGGCTGAAGAACCTTCCGCATTGCGGGGGGAATACGCTCTGCCTGCTCGGTGACATCTGGGATTTCTGGTACGAATACCGCGACGTTGTGCCGAAACAGGGCGCGAGGGTCATCGCGGCGCTCATCGACCTTGTGGACAGCGGGGTTGAGGTGTGCTTTGTACCCGGCAACCATGACATCTGGTGCTACAGTTTCTTCTCGGAGCTCGGGATGAAGGTCCTGCCCCAGGGCTATGTGTTCGAGTCGGGCGGCCGGCGCATCCAGGTTGCGCACGGCGACTGCCTCGGCGGAGCGAAGCGCTCATACATCCTCATGCAGAAGATTTTCCACAACCGGGTCTGCCAGGTGCTCTTCAGCGCCCTGCATCCGCGTATTGCCTTCAAGATAGGATGCGACTGGTCGAAGAGCAGCCGCAAGGCCCACGCCCCCTATCAGTGGAAAGGCCTCGAAGAGCCGCTCTGTAAATGGGCTCTTTCGCAGCAGAGCGGGGCCGACTTCTTTGTGTTCGGGCATTTCCACACGACGGTCGATCAGGCCCTGCCCGGAGGACAGCGCCTTATCGTGCTCGATTCGTGGGTTGATTGCGCCGACTGCCCCTGCGTCACGTTTGATGGCGGGGAGCTGAAAGTCTGTCGGTAGTGATTACGGTCTTCTCCGGATAGTCATAGAAGACCGAATAGTAGAAATTGTCCCAGTTTCCGCCGTCCCAGATTCCGACTAGTTCTTCTATGCGCGAGTCGTTGTCGCTGCCCTTGGGGTTGTATTTGGTGCGCAGGTCGTGTGAGAAGAGTTTCGCCACCAGCTGCCAGAATTTGGCGGAGAAGGTTCCCTCGTAGGTTTCTATGATTTCGTACGGGCTCATTCCGCACTCGCGGTCAACAAGACGTATGAGCACGTATCCTTGTGAGATGGTCATATCGCGGATATCCTGTTCGAAGATGCGCAGAAGTTCCCTCTCGACCTGGTTCACATAACTGTTGCGCTGGGCTTTCGAAAAACCGTTTGCCGCGATGGTGCTGTCCACCTGCGCCATCATTCCGCGTCCGACAAGCGCGTAGGGATAAACCTTGTTGAAGTTGTAGACGAGCTTGTAGTAGCGGCGCCATTCGGTGCCCTTTTTCTTCTTCCAGCGCGCGCTCACGCGTGCGGGAGGCAGAGTGTCCACGAAAATCGTGTCGCCCTGGACGACAACGTACTGCATCCCGAACTTGTCGTAATTCTGGGCCGATGCGGCGCCCGCCCCGAGGAGAGCCGCCGCGATGATGGTGAGGAGGCGTTTCATAAATCGCGTCACAAATATAATATTTCGTGTCGAAAATATGCAAAACTTTCTGAGTGTCGCATATTGTAACTCGTTGACAAGGCAAAAGTTGTGCCTCGACATTTGCGGTCGAAAATAATTCAAAATAATTTTGCGAATGCGAAAAATTGTGCTAAATTTGCAGCCCTTTTAGAAAGGAAAGAAATCAAAATTCATTAAAGTAATACAACAATGTTACAACCAAAGAGAACAAAGTACAGAAGGGAACAGAAGAACCGCATGAAGGGTATGTCCCAGAGGGGCAACCAGCTTGCGTTCGGTTCTTTTGGATTGAAAACCCTTGAGAACTGCTGGCTTACAGCACAGCAGATCGAGGCCGCCCGTCAGGCGATTTCCCGCTACATGAACCGTGAGGGCCAGATTTGGATCCGCGTCTTCCCGGTCAAGCCGATCACCAAGAAGCCTCTTGATACCCGTATGGGTAAGGGTAAAGGTGATCCGTATGCATTTGTGGCTCCCATCACCCCGGGCCGCATCATCTTCGAGGCTGAAGGTGTTCCCGTAGCCGTTGCAAAAGAGGCTATGAGGCTCGCCGCCAACAAGCTCCCCATCGCGACCAAGTTCGTCGTTCGCAGGGATTATGTAGAATAATTAGCAGGAGAAAGAAGAAATGAAAGCAGCAGAAGCACGCGAGATGTCTGTAGCAGACCTCCGCGACCGTATTGCCCTCGAGAAGGCGAATCTCGAGCAGATGAAAATCAATCACGCCATTTCTCCTCTTGAGGACACTTCCAAGTTTAGCAAGACCAGAAGGGATATCGCTCTGATGATCACTATCCTTGCTGAAAAAGAAAAACAGAATTAGTTATGGAAAGAAATCTTCGTAAGGAAAGAGTAGGAGTAGTGGTCAGCAACAAGATGGATAAGACCATCGTCGTTGCCGTTGAACGTAAAGAGAAACATCCTTTGTACGGCAAGTTCGTCAAGAAGACCACCAAGTTCGTTGCCCAGGACGAGAAGAACGAGTGCGGTATCGGTGATACCGTCCGCATCATGGAGACCCGCCCTCTGAGCAAGACCAAGAACTGGAGATTAGTTGAAATCGTAGAAAAAGCCAAGTAGTTATGATACAGCAGGAAACACGTCTGCAGGTGGCCGACAATTCCGGAGCGAAGGAAGTCCTTTGCATCCGTGTACTTGGCGGAACAAACCACCGCTATGCGACAGTTGGAGACAAGATTGTCGTATCTATAAAGAGTGCGCTCCCCGGAGCTGAGGCCAAGAAAGGCACAGTATCGAAGGCTGTCGTAGTACGCACCAAGAAAGAAATCCGCCGCGCTGACGGCTCATATATCCGTTTCGATGAGAACGCTTGCGTTCTTCTCAACAACGCCGGTGAGCTTCGCGGCACACGTATCTTCGGGCCCGTTGCACGCGAGCTCCGCGAGAACTATATGAAGATAGTTTCACTTGCACCTGAAGTCCTTTAACAAACACACAGCACTATGGCAAAGTTTAGCATCAAAAAAGGCGATATGGTTTATGTCAATGCCGGCAACGACAAAGGCAAGACCGGTAAGGTCCTTTCAGTTTCCCCCAAGGAGTGCCGCGCTATCGTTGAAGGAGTCAACATGGTAAGCAAGCACACCAAACCCAACAGTAAGGCTCCTCAGGGTGGTATCATCAAGCAGGAGGCTCCCATTCACATTTCCAACCTCAATCTTATCGACCCTCAGTCTCAGAAGCCCACACGCGTAGGCTATAAGATGGATGGCGACAAGAAGATCCGTTATTCAAAGAAATCCGGCGAGGAGATCAAATAATTATGGCAAAGAACAAAACAGCAGAGGTACAGGCAGTGCCTGCAGGATACGTTCCTTCCCTCAAGAAGCTTTATAAGGAGCAGATCGTAGGCGATCTTCTCAAGCAGTTCGGCTACACTACCGTAATGCAGGTTCCCAAGCTCGTCAAGATTACCATCAACGAAGGTATCGGCGAAGGTACACAGGACCGCAAGATTGTCGAAGAGGCAGCCGCAGAGCTCGCTCTCATCACCGGTCAGAAAGCCCTCATCACAGTGTCCCGCAAGGACATTTCCAACTTCAAACTCCGTAAGGGTATGCCCGTCGGCACCAAAGTCACCCTTCGCGACGTCAAGATGTATGAGTTCCTCGAGAAACTCATCCGTGTCGTTCTTCCCCGTATCCGTGACTTCAACGGCGTTGCCGAGAACATGGACGGCCGCGGAAACTACACCCTCGGTCTCAAGGAGCAGATTATCTTCCCCGAAATCGACATCGACAAGAATCCCCGCATCCACGGTCTTGAGATCACTTTCGTGACCACAGCCAAGTCCGATGCAGAGTGCCATGCACTCCTCGCGGCTTTCGGTGTTCCGTTCAAGAAACATAACAACTAAAGAATATGGCAAAAGAATCAATGAAAGCCCGCGAAGTAAAGCGCGCAAAACTTGTTGCTAAGTACGCTGAGAAACGTAAAGCACTCAAAGAGGCCGGTGATTATGCTGCCCTCGACAAGCTTCCCAAGAACGCTTCTCCGGTGCGCCTTCACAATCGCTGCTCCCTCACAGGTCGTCCCAAGGGATATATGAGGGCATTCGGCCTCAGCCGTATCCAGTTCCGCGAAATGGCCGCCAACGGTCTCATTCCCGGTGTAAAGAAAGCAAGTTGGTAGAAATTTAAAAGTAAACAGATATGACAGATCCGATTGCAGATTTTCTCACAAGGATTCGCAATGCCTATATGGCAGGCAAGAAGGTAGTGGAGATTCCTTCGTCTAAGATGAAGGTCGCTATCACCCAGATCCTTTGCGAGAAGGGCTATATCCTCAGCTACAAGGTGGTTGAGCAGGCCCCTCAGAACACTATCAAAATAGCTCTGAAATATCACCCTCAGACCAAGGTTGCGGCTATCAAGAGCATCGAGCGCGTCAGCACTCCCGGTCTCAGGCGCTATGCCGACGTGGAGAACATGCCCCGCGTCCTCAACGGCCTGGGAATCGCTATCCTCAGCACGTCCAAGGGTGTCATCACTGACAAGGAAGCCAAAGAGCTCGGCGTCGGCGGTGAGGTAATATGCTATGTATATTAATATTTAATAAGTATAAGTAATGTCACGAATTGGTAAATTGCCTGTAAACCTTCCGGCCGGCGTAACAGCGGAGCTGCTCCCCGGCAACGTTGTGAAGGTTAAAGGACCTCATGGTGAGATGTCGCAGAAAGTTGATGCCGACATCACCGTAACCATTGAGGACAATCAGATTAAGTTCACCCGTCCGACAGACCTTCCCCGTCACCGCTCTATGCACGGTCTCTACCGCGCGCTGGTGCACAATATGGTTGTCGGCGTGAGCGAACAGTTCACTATCCAGCAGGAACTCGTCGGCGTGGGCTACCGCGTAGCAGTCGATGGTCAGCTCCTCAAGTTCTCGCTTGGTTTCTCTCACGAAATCCAGCTTATGCTTCCCGCCGAGGTTTCGGCCACCGTTCCCGATGTCAAGAAGGGTGAGAACCCCCGTCTCGTACTGAAGAGCTGCGACAAGCAGCTTGTGGGCCAGGTTGCCGCAAAGATCCGTTCATTCCGCGAACCGGAGCCTTATAAGGGCAAGGGTATCAAGTTTGTTGGTGAAAATCTTCGCCGCAAGGCCGGCAAGACAGCAGCCGCTAAATAATAGGAGACCTGAATTATGGCACTGAATAGAACAGAAAGAAGAAAAAGGATTCATTACCGTATCCGTAAGAAAGTCAGCGGTACCGCCGAGATGCCCCGTCTCGCAGTTTTCCGCAGCAACAAGGCTATCTACGCTCAGGTGATCGACGACGAGCAGGGCAAGACGCTTGCCGCTGCCGCATCCAACGACAAAGCCCTCGCCGCAGAGTGCAAGGGCAAGACCGGAATTGAAGCCGCCGCTATCGTAGGCAAGGCAGTTGCTGAGAAGGCTCTTGCAGCCGGCATCACGACAGTCTGCTTCGACCGTGGAGGTTATCTCTATCACGGACGTGTTAAAAGTTTGGCTGATGCTGCCCGCGAAGGCGGCCTCGTATTCTAAAAGTACAGACTATGGCAAATACAAATGTTAAAAGGGTTAAGACGTCTGACCTCGAACTGAAGGACAGACTCGTCGCCATCCAGAGGGTTACCAAGGTGACCAAGGGTGGTCGTCACTTCCGCTTTGCCGCAATTGTGGTCGTAGGTGACGAAAACGGTGTTGTAGGCTATGGTCTCGGCAAGGCAAACGAGGTTACCGTGGCCATCTCCAAGGGTGTTGAGGATGCAAAGAAGAATCTCGTGAAGATTCCCATCATCAACACAACCATTCCCCACGAGCAGGAGACAAGCTTCGGTGGCGCCAAGGTGTTCATGAAGCCTGCCGCTCCCGGTACCGGTGTAAAGGCCGGCGGTGCAATGCGCGCCGTATTCGAGTCTGCCGGCATCCAGAACGTGCTCGCCAAATCCAAGGGCTCTTCGAACCCCCACAACCTCGTGAAGGCTACAATCGCAGCCCTTACCGAGATGAGGGACGCTTACACCGTAGCAGGGCTCCGCGGTATTCCTATGAGTAAAGTATTTAACGGATAGGAGACGCGCACTATGGCAAAAATCAAAGTTACACAGGTTATCAGCGCAAATGGTGAAACCGGACGCCAGAAGGCCAACCTCCGTTGCCTCGGCATCCGCAAGATGAACCATAGCGTCATTATCGAGGACACCCCTGTAGCACAGGGCCAGATCGCAAAGGTCGCTCACCTCGTAAAGGTTGAACCAGTTAAGAAGTAGGAGGATCCGAATATGAAACTTGAAACTCTGGCACCTGCAAAGGGTGCAACAAAAGCAAGGAAGAGAATCGGTCGCGGTGAAGGTTCAGGTCACGGCGGAACATCCACACGTGGTATGAACGGCGCCGGCCAGCGTTCCGGATACTCGCACAAGATCGGTTTCGAAGGCGGTCAGATGCCTATCCAGAGGCGCATGCCCAAGTTCGGCTTCAAGAACCCCACCCGCGTGGAGTACAAGGCCGTCAATGTGGCTGCTCTCGAGGTAATCGCAGGCAGGCTCGGTGTTACCGAACTGGGTCCCGTCGAAATCAAGGCAGCCGGATTTGCTTCCAAGAACGACCTTATCAAGGTCCTTGGCAACGGCGAAATCAAGGTAGCCCTCACCGTCAACGCGGACGCTTTCTCAAAGAGCGCCATCGCGAAGATCGAGGCTGCCGGCGGCAAGGCCATTACCAATGAATAATTCTCCAGATGAAGAAGTTTTTCCAAACAATCCAGAACATCTTCAAGATTGAGGAACTCCGCAAGCGTATTCTCTATACGATCTGCCTCATTCTGGTGTATCGCCTCGGGTGCTTTGTAGTGCTTCCGGGTATTGACGCAGCAGAATTGGCAAATCTTCAGAAAACGGCTTCCGAAGGTCTTGTCGGCCTTTTGAACATGTTTTCCGGCGGTGCGTTCGGTAATGCCTCTATCTTCGCGCTGGGTGTGATGCCCTATATCTCGGCATCTATTGTCATCCAGCTCCTTGGAGTGTTCGTGCCCTATTTCCGCAAACTCCAGATGGAGGGCGAAAGCGGGCGCAAGAAGATGAATCAGATGACGCGTGTTCTCACCATCCTGATCATCTGCATCCAGGGTCCTGCATATATAGCGGCTCTGCACAACCAGATTCCCGGAAGTGCATTCCTCGCTGTACGCCAGCTCGGTTGGAGCAATTTCGCATTCAATCTCATTTCCACGCTGATCCTTATGGGAGGTTCGATGTTCGTGATGTGGCTCGGTGAGCGTATCACCGACCGCGGCATCGGTAACGGCATCTCGCTTATCATTATGATAGGTATCGTTGCCCGTCTGCCTTATGCCCTTGCATCCGAAATCGGTGAGAAGGTCACCACCACCAACGGCGGTCCCCTTCTTCTCATCGTCGAAATCGTCATCTGGTTCTTCGTTATCGTTGCAGCAATCGCTCTTGTACAGGCTGTCCGCAAGGTGCCCGTACAGTATGCGAAGAGGGTTGTGGGCAACCGCCAGTTCGGTGGTGTGCGCCAGTACATTCCTCTGAAGATCAATGCCGCCGGCGTTATGCCTATCATCTTCGCCCAGGCGCTCATGCTCTTCCCTATCCTCTTCTCGCGCTTCGACGCGACCCGAGGCCTCGCTGCTACACTCGGTAACTATACCGGATTGTGGTACAACCTCATATTCGGCATCTTCGTCGTGCTCTTCACATATTTCTATACGGCAGTAACCGTGAACCCCACGATGATGGCCGAGGATATGAAGCGCAACGGTGGATTCATCCCTGGAGTCAAGCCCGGCAAGAAGACCGTGGAGTACCTCGACAGCATCATGTCAAGGGTAACTCTTCCCGGTTCCATCGCCCTCGCAATCATCGCCATCCTTCCTGCGATTGCAATGATTTGCGGTATCTCCAACCAGTTCGCAAGCTTCTACGGCGGTACTTCGCTGCTGATTCTTGTGGGTGTGGTTCTCGATACACTCCAGCAGATTGAAAGTTATTTGCTGATGCGTCACTATGACGGTCTCATGAAGACAGGCCGTCTTACAGGACGCTCGGGAATGTAAGTTCTTTGAAATTACAAAGGTTAGATGGTTAAGCCCAAGACTGAGGAAGAGATAGCCCTTTTGCGCGAGAACGCCATTCTTGTTTCCAAGACCCTGGCGGAAGTCGGTAAGGTGGTCGCTCCTGGTGTGACAACTGCGAAGTTGAGTAGAGTGGCCGAAGACTTTATTCGCGATAACGGTGCAATTCCCAGTTTCCTCGGTTTCGAAGGCTTTCCTGCCGCCATATGCGCGTCGGTAAACGATGTTGTTGTCCACGGTTTTCCGTCGGACTACGTCCTCAAGGACGGTGATATCGTTTCCGTTGACATAGGCACGCTCTATAAGGGTTATAACGGCGACTCCGCATACACCTTCCCTGTCGGGGAGGTGGATGCGAAGACCCGCCGCCTTCTGGACGTTACCAAAGCCTCGCTTTACAAGGGCATTGAGGCTGCGGTTGCAGGTGCGAGGACAGGCGATATCGGATACGCGGTGCAGTCGTATGTCGAGTCGTTCGGTTTTTCCGTAGTCCGCGAGTTGGAAGGACACGGAATCGGCCGCGAGATGCACGAAGCCCCCGGGGTCCCGAATTTCGGGCGCCGAGGCAAAGGCACTCACCTGGTCGACGGAATGACTATATGTATTGAGCCGATGGTAAATGCCGGTGGTCGTGGGGTATATCTCAGCCGTGACGGTTGGGGCGTACACACATCCGACAAATGCAATGCGGCTCACTACGAGCTTACGGTTGTTGTCCGTAAAGGCCGCGCCGAGCAGCTTTCGACCTTTGATTTTATCGAGAAAGATCCCAAGATCAATTTTTAAAGAGAAATTTTAATGTCAAAACAAGTAGCAATTGAACAGGACGGCAGGGTTATCGAAACTCTCCCCAATGCGACATTCAAAGTTGAACTGGAGAACGGTCACGTGCTCCTCTGCAACATCTCCGGCAAGATGCGTATGAACTACATCCGCATTCTTCTCGGCGACAAGGTAAGGGTTGAGATTTCCCCTTATGATTTGACCAAGGGTCGTATATCTTTCAGATACAAATAAATTTTTCAGATATTATGAAAGTCAGAACATCCATCAAGAAACGCAGCGAAGATTGCAAGATCGTCCGTCGCAAAGGACGTCTCTATGTGATCTGCAAGAAGAACCCCAAGTTCAAAATGCGTCAGGGATAATAGTTAATCGTTTAATTAACAAATCAAAAGTATAATATGGCACGTATAGCCGGTGTTGATTTACCAAACAACAAAAGAGGAGAGATAGGTCTTACCTATATCTTCGGAATCGGCCGCCCTTCAGCAAAGAAGATTCTTGAGAAGTGCGGTATCGATGCTGGTATCAAGGTTGGTGACTGGGACGATGCTCAGATTGCAGCGATCCGTGCAGAGATTGCTGCCGAGTATAAGATCGAAGGTGAGCTCCGCACCTCAGTCCAGATGGATATCAAGCGTCTTATGGACATTGGTTGCTACCGCGGAATCCGTCATCGTAGCGGACTTCCCGTTCGCGGCCAGAGCACCAAGAACAATGCCCGTACACGTAAGGGCAAGAAGAAGACTGTTGCCAACAAGAAGAAGGCGACCAAGTAAAAATTGATGAATTATGGCAAAGAAAACAACAACATCCAAAAGGGTTGTCAAGGTTGAAGCTAATGGCGAAGCCCATATTTCATCAACCTTCAACAACGTAATTGTCACCCTCACCAACGCCCAGGGTCAGGTTATCAGCTGGGGTAGTGCAGGTAAGTGTGGCTTCAGGGGATCGAAGAAGAATACTCCGTATGCAGCCCAGATGGCAGCCGAAGATGCTGCCAAGACCGCATTCGACGCAGGTCTCCGCAAGTGCAAGGTATATGTAAAAGGCCCGGGTTCAGGTCGTGAATCCGCAATCAGGACCATCAACAATGCAGGCATCATCGTTACCGAAATCGTTGACGTAACCCCTATGCCTCACAACGGATGCCGTCCTAAAGGCCGTCGTAAAGTTTAATTTTTAAAAGTTAACAATTATGGCAAGATATACCGGTCCCAGCACCAAAATAGCACGTAAATTCGGCGAGCCGATCTTCGGAGGCGACAAATATTTCGAGAAGAGAAATTTCCCTCCCGGACAGCACGGTCTCGCGGCAAAGCGTAAAAAATCGAAAGATTACGGCAACCAGCTCAAGGAAAAGCAGAAGGTTAAGTATATGTACGGCGTTCTGGAGCGTCAGTTCCGCAACACCTACATCAAGGCTACCCGTATGCCCGGCCAGAAGGGTGAGAACCTTGTTCTCCTCCTTGAAAGCCGTCTTGACAACGTGGTTTACCGTCTCGGCATCGCTCCTACCAGGGCCGCCGCACGCCAGCTCGTTTCGCACAAGCACATCACTCTCAACGGAAACGTATGCAGCATTCCCTCCGCTCAGGTTAAGGCAGGTGACGTCGTTGCGGTACGCGAGCGTTCAAAGAGCCTCGAGGTAATCCAGGCTTCAGTTGCTTCCACCAGCAAGTACTCATGGCTCGATTTCGACGCCAAGGCACTTTCCGGCAAATTCCTCAACCTCCCCGTTCGCGCAGAGGTTCCCGAGGCAATCAACGAGCAGCTTATCGTCGACCTTTATTCCAAGTAGTATCTTTTAACACCCAGTAAGTAAATATGGCAACCTTAGCATTCCAGAAACCTGACAAGGTGATCATGCTCGAAAGCACAGCCACTGTCGGCCGCTTCGAATTCCGTCCTCTTGAGCCCGGATACGGACAGACGATAGGAAACGCTCTCCGCAGGGTCCTTCTTGCTTCCTTGGAGGGTTTTGCCATCAGTCAGATCAAAATCAGCGGCGTTGACCAGGAGTTCCAGAATATCCCCGGCGTTATCGAGGGTATGCAGGATATCATCCTCAACCTCAAGCAGGTGCGTTTCAAGCGCATGGTTGACACCGTAGAGACTGAGACGGCAAACATCGTGATCAGCGGCAAGCAGGAGTTTACCGCCGAGGACATCTCCAAAGGATTGTCTTCTTTCCAGGTGTTGAATCCCCAGCAGCACATCTGCTCTCTTGAGCCTTCCGTAAGTCTCGAGATTACTCTTGTAATAACAAAGGGTCGCGGTTTTGTACCCGCCGAAGAACTTCGTGACGAGAACACTCCCATCGGAACCATTCCCGTAGACGCAATCTACACTCCTATCCGCAAGGTCAACTGGACATTCGAGCCCTGGCGCGTGGAGCAGAAGACCGACTACGAGAAGCTCAATCTCGAGATCGTTACCGACGGAAGCATCTCGCCCGACGAGGCCCTTCAGGACGCGGCAAACATCCTTATCTATCACTTCAAACTCTTTACCGACGAGAAGAAGGTGTCCAACGACACTCTCTCCGAGCCCGCTTCGGGAGAGCTTGACGAAGAGAGCCTCCGCATGAGGCACCTCCTCCTCACCAAGCTTTCGGAGGTAGGTCTTTCCGTCAGGGCATTCAACTGCCTCAAGGCCGCCGAGATCGACACCTTCGCCGACCTGGTATCGTATTCGCGCAGCGAGCTTATGCGTTTCCGCAACTTCGGACGCAAGAGCCTTGGTGAAATCGATATTCTCGTTGAGAAGATGAAGCTTTCGTTCGGTATGGATGTAAGCAAGTACAATATTGAACCCAAGAAACACAACGCATAAAGATGAGACACAATAAGAAAATCAATCATCTCGGACGCCAGAGCGGTCACCGCAAGGCGCTCCTTGCGAACCTTGCGTCCTCGCTCATTCTGAACAAGCGCATCGTCACCACAGAGGCGAAGGCCAAGGCTCTCAAGATGTATGTCGAGCCCCTCATCACCAAGAGCAAGGACGACAGTACGCATTCACGCCGTACCGTTTTCAGCTACCTCAAGAACAAAGAGGCTGTTGCTGAACTCTTCCGCACGGTTGCTCCCAAGATTGCAGACCGCCCCGGTGGATACACCCGCGTACTGCATCTCGGAACCCGTCAGGGTGACGCCGCTGAGATGGCACTCATAGAGCTCGTTGACTTCAACGAGGCCGCTCTTGCTTCGGCTCCCAAGGCTGCCAAGAAGGCAACCCGTCGTGCCGGTGCCAAGAAGGCCGCTGCAACCGAGGCTCCCGTAGCTGAAGCTCCCGCAGCCGAGGCTGAGACACCTGCCGCTGAATAAGTGCGCAGCGATAAAAGAAAGCGAGGCTGGCCACAGTGGAGGCCGGCCTCGTTTTTTTTATTATCTTTGTGAGATTTAAAATTAGACAGTAGTTATGGATGTAGAGAAACTATTCTATGCGGTTCCGGCCGCATCGCTTCTTGCCCTCCTGTTTGCGTTCATCTTCTACAGGCAGATGAAGAAGGAGGATGAGGGCACGCCAACAATGAAACAGATCGCGCAGTACGTGCGCGAGGGCGCAATGGCTTACCTCAAGCAGCAGTACAAGGTCGTTGTCATTGTCTTTGCCATTCTTGCAGCATTTTTCGCCGTTCTTGCATACGGCTTCGGAGTTCAGAACAGTTGGGTTCCGTTCGCATTCCTAACGGGAGGTTTCTTCAGCGGACTTGCCGGCTTTATCGGAATGAAGACCGCTACCTTTGCTTCGGGACGTACCGCCAATGCCTGCCGCAAGTCTCTTAACGGAGGCCTCAAGGTAGCATTCCGCAGCGGCGCCGTGATGGGCCTTACCGTTGTTGGCCTCGGCCTTCTCGATATCGCTCTTTGGTGGATTATCCTCAATGCATTCGTACAGGAGGCCAGTCTCGCACAGAAACTCGTGGTCATTACCACCACAATGCTTACCTTCGGGATGGGAGCCAGTACCCAGGCTCTGTTCGCCCGCGTTGGTGGCGGTATCTACACCAAGGCTGCCGATGTTGGCGCAGACATCGTGGGAAAGGTTGAATCCGACCTGCCTGAAGACGATCCCCGCAACCCTGCTACAATCGCCGACAATGTCGGAGACAACGTTGGTGACGTTGCCGGAATGGGTGCAGACCTTTACGAAAGCTATTGCGGCTCGATTCTTTCGACAATGGCCCTCGGCGCTTCGGCCTTCTATGCCGTTTCGCCTGAAATGCAGCTCAAGGCCATCATTGCTCCTATGCTCATTGCGGCTGTCGGTGTGGTTCTTTCGGTTATCAGCATCTTTACCGTCCGTACCAAGGAAGGCGCCGGTATGGGAGAACTGCTCAAGAGCATGAGCGTCGGCACCAATCTGGCCGCCATCCTCAGCGGTGTGGCTACGTTCGGTATCCTTGCTCTCGTGTTCGGCACAGGCGATTCCAACTGGTGGCACTTCGGTCTTTCTGTGGTTGCCGGCCTTGCTGCCGGTGTCATCATCGGAAAGGCTACAGAGTACTATACTTCGCACTCCTACAAGCCTACCCAGAAGCTGGCTGAGTCGTCGGAGACCGGTCCTGCGACCGTCATCATAAGCGGTGTGGGCCTTGGAATGCGTTCCACCGCCATCCCTGTAATCACAATCGCCGCCGCCATTATCCTTGCGTTCCTCTGTGCAACGGGCTTCAACATTGACATTATGGCCGATGGTGTGCTGTCGAAGGGTCTTTACGGCGTGGCTATCGCTGCCGTTGGTATGCTCAGCACTCTTGGTATCACGCTGGCTACCGATGCTTACGGCCCTATCGCCGACAATGCCGGTGGAAATGCCCAGATGAGCGAACTCGACCCCGAGGTGCGTGAGCGTACCGACGTGCACGCCGCTCTCGGAAATACGACCGCCGCTACCGGCAAGGGCTTTGCCATCGGTTCGGCCGCGCTTACCGCACTGGCACTTCTCGCTTCTTATATCGAAGAAATCAAGATTGCCCTCCAGCGCGCCGGCGAAGCAATCGTTGGTGTGGGAGGAAAGATTATCGAACAGGCTTCGGACGCGTCTATTCTCGACGTGCTGAACAACTATAACGTTTCACTTATGAACCCCGCCGTTCTTGCGGGCGTGTTCATCGGTGCAATGATGGCATTCCTCTTCTGCGGCCTCACAATGGACGCAGTCGGACGTGCCGCTTCGAAGATGGTTGTTGAGGTTCGCCGCCAGTTCCGCGAGATCAAGGGCATCCTTACCGGAGAGGGAACTCCCGATTACAAGCGTTGTGTTGAGATTTCGACAAAGGCTGCGCAGCACGAGATGCTTGTTCCCGCGCTCATTGCCATCATTGTTCCCGTTCTTACGGGTGTTGTCCTCGGCGTTGCCGGTGTGCTTGGTCTGCTTATCGGCGGCCTCGGCGCAGGATTCGTTCTCGCAGTGTTTATGTCCAACTCGGGCGGAGCATGGGACAATGCCAAGAAGTATGTCGAAGAAGGCCATCTCGGCGGCAAGGGTTCGGACAGCCATCACGCCACCGTAGTAGGCGATACCGTAGGCGACCCCTTCAAGGATACGTCAGGACCTTCGCTCAACATTCTCATCAAACTTATGAGCATGGTCAGCATCGTTATGGCCGGCCTTACGGTTGGCGCGCACCTGCTGTAGTGCCCGGCCGGCTTTGAATCCGGAACAGATATAGTTAACGGGAAGGCGAACACCTTCCCGTTTTTATTGTTTTGCGGCCCTTTCGGGCGAGGGCTACCAGGGGAAATATTGTTCGGTATATCCTTCCGTGGAGGTGCTCCCTTCGGGATCGCTGCCACAGAGCACGTTCGTGACATCCACCGGGATTACCCGGATAGATGGGGTGCTGTAGTATGACTCTCTTTGATCGATGATCATTTTCCTTAAATAAGCCGCGCAAAGGTATTAAATTTTTACCAAAAAAGAAGCATCCTCGTAAAATCCTGGTCTTAATCGAAAAGCAGCACGTCGGGATTTACCTTAACGAGCGAAACCTTGCCGATTCGAATAGGGATGGCTATGGTGATAAGGCCATCCTCGGCCTTTTTGTCATTGAGAAGCAGAGTGCGCGAAAGCGCGCAGCCTTCGGGCAGTGCGGTGGGAAGACCGCAGGCCGCAAAGTCTTTGACGAGGGTCTCCGAAATGTCTTCGTGGCCTAGTCTGGCAGCAAGACGTGCCGTTTGGATTATGCCTGCAGCGACAGCCTTACCATGAGGCAGGGCGCAGGAAAGTTCGATTGCGTGACCGTATGTGTGGCCGAGGTTCAAGACCTTACGCAGCTTGCGTTCTTTCGGATCCAGCCTGCAGATGATACGTTTGATGCGCGCCGCGCGGCGGATAAGGGTCCTGACCTTCCAGGATGCGAGGTTGACATCTTCCTTGCTGAAAACTTCGACAGCTTTGCGGTAATCGCGCGCCGAAGCAATCAGGAAGGTCTTGAGGAGTTCGGCAAGGCCGCTCAGGGCCTCTTCGCGAGGGAGAGTCTTGAGCGTTTTGCTCTTGCGGTGAATCTTCGCAGGTTTGTGGAAGCTGCCAAGGGCATTCTTGACTCCATCCAGATTCACGCCGGTCTTTCCGCCTATCGAAGCATCCACCTGCGAAAGGAGCGTTGTCGGGTAAGATTCGTAGCGGACTCCGCGCTTGTAAACAGAGGCGGCGAATCCCACGATATCGCTTGTAATGCCTCCGCCAATTGCAAGCAGGACGCAGTGACGGTCGGCCTTCTGTTCCAGAAGCCAGGAGCAGATGTTCTTTACGGAATCAATGGTTTTGTTTTCTTCGGTCGCGTCTATGGCGAAAAGCGCTGCGGCCCGGCGCTCCTTCGCTATGCGGCCTGCATAGTCGGTCACCGCTTTGTCATATATTACGAAAACTTGCATAACGGGAACAAAGATAGCAAGATATTCGTTTTTTTACCTTACCTTTGTGCCCGCAGGAATTGCCCGAGTGGCGGAATTGGTAGACGCGCTGGACTCAAAATCCTGTGTCCTCAACAGACGTGCCGGTTCGAGCCCGGCCCCGGGCACCAAAACAGCCGATGGAATCTCTCCTTCGGCTGTTTTCGTGCTGTCACCCACTCGGTATATTTTTCTCCAAACACGAAAGGCAAAGCAAGTCCGAGGTGCGCGTCCCCATCGTCTCCCGCGTCCCGCTTCGCAAAGCGGGTCTCGACAGCGCCGGTTGGCGGAGACCGGTTTTGCCGGAGGCCTTCCGCGCTTCGCGCTCCATCCTTCCCACTTCGCTCCGCTTGTGGGCCCCTCCCGCTTACGTG